>JBOFJB010000141.1:0-8569 GCA_051650465.1 Dermatophilaceae bacterium
CCGCGACGACGAGGCGCACGTCTTTGCGGAGCGGATGCCGGGCGACCGCGGCGAGCGCGTCGGCCTCGCTCGCGGGCAGGTCGCGCTCGGCGCCGGTGGGCAGGACGACCCGCTCCACCGCGAGGGCGCACCCGAGGACATCGCCGGGCCAGGCGACCTGGGCGAGGACGTCGTCGACGCGGTCGCCACCGGGGAGGTCGTCCTGCTCGATGGCGCTGAGAGCACCGGCGACGGCGTCGTGATGAGCGAGCGAGCCGACCAGCTGCGGTTCACGAGTCACGAGTTCGGCGGTGGGGACCAGCGCGAACAGCCGCATCGGCTGGTCCCACCCGGCGCCCGCGACATGGCGTTCGGTGTCGATCGCGGCGAGGGCGAGCGGGTCGGTGACGGGGACGGCATCCGGGCTCACTGGTCCATCGTGCCCGAGGCAGGCTTCGGCGCCACGTCCAGGCCAGCGGGGTAGGTTGGGAACCCGTCGGCGGGGATGCCGTAGACGCACCAGTTGAGGAGAGTCGTGAGTCGCTCGGAGTGGTTCGGCGGGGCAGACGGTCCAGGGGATCAAGAGCCTGACGGCAGCGGGTCTGGCCGCGGGCCGACCCGGCCGGTACCCGGGTTGTCATCACGGCGCCGGCCTGGTCCGCTGAGTATCACCGTCGGTGTCGTCGCTGTGCTCGTGCTACTCAGCGGCGTGACGGCGAACGTGCTGACCGATCTCTGGTGGTACGACTCGGTCGGGTTCCGCGGCGTCTTCGTCACCGAGTTCGTGACGAAGGCCGGGCTGTTCGCCGTGTCTGCGGTGCTGACCGGGGGCGCCGTCGCCGCCAGCCTGGTGCTGGCCTACCGCGCCCGTCCGTTGTACATCCCGGTCACGCCGGCCCAGCAGGTCCTCGAGCAGTACCGGCAGGCGATCGAGCCGCTGCGCCGGGTCGCGCTGATCGGCGTCCCGGTCGTCCTCGGACTGCTCGCCGGGTCGGGCTCGATGGCGGCGTGGCGCACCTATCTGCTGTGGGCCAACCGGGAGCCGTTCGGGGTCGACGACCCGCAGTTCGGCATGGATGTCGGTTTCTTCGTCTTCACCCTGCCCTGGCTGCGGTTCGTCATCAGTTTCGCCACGGTGATGCTGGTGCTGGCCTTCGTGGCCGGGGCGTTCACCCATTACGTCTATGGGGGCCTGCAGTTGCCCGGCCGCGGCCCGACGACCCGAGCGGCCTACGTCCACCTTGGGGTCACCGGCGCACTCATCGCGCTTACCCGGGCCGCCTCGTACTGGCTCGACCGATTGTCTCTCTCGGTCGAGACCAACGACCTGCTCACCGGTGTTACCTACACCGGGGCCAACGCCGTGCTTCCGACGAAAGCCATTCTCGCGGTCGCGGCGGTGATGTGCGCCGGGTTCTTCCTTGCGGCTATCTGGAGCCGCAGTTGGCGGCTTCCCATCACGGGCGTGGCGCTGCTCGTCATCACGGCGGTTCTCGTCGGGTCCATCTACCCGGCACTCATCCAGCGACTTCGGGTCAAACCGTCCGAGCGCACCCTGGAGGCGCCGTTCATCTCGCGCAACATTGATTCCACTCGCGCTGCTTTCGGCCTCGACAAGGTTCGCCGGATCCCCAATCCGGCGATCGCACAGGCTCCCGCCAACGACCGCCTGCGTGCCGCGGCCAGCGAGATCCCCGGAGTCCGGATCGTCGACCCCAACGTCGTCTCACCGACGTTCCGCCAGCTCGAAGGGCAACGCGACTACTACGCGTTCCCCGACACGCTCGACGTCGACCGCTATACGGTCGATGGCCGCGCCAGTGACGCGGTGGTGTCGGTGCGTGAGATGAACCTCGACGGGCTACCCGAGAATCAGCGCAACTGGATCAACGACCACACCGTCTACACCCACGGCTACGGCTTCTACGCTGCCTACGGCAACCGACGCACCGCCGAGGGCGACCCGGAGTTCTTCGAGGGCGGCGGCCGGAACGCTCTCGGCGAGTACGAGCAGCGGATCTACTTCGGCGAGTTGTCGCCGGAGTACTCGGTCGTCGGCGTGCCCGAGGGGGCCGACGCGCAGGAGTTCGACTTCCCGGCCGGTGATGGAGAGGGCGAGGACGTCGCCATCCGCAACACCTACTCAGGAAAGGGGGGAGTCGAACTCGGCTCACCGTTCCGCAGGCTCGCGTATGCGATCAAACACCGCGAGGCCAACTTCTTCCTCGCCGACGCGGTCAACTCCTCGTCCCGGATCCTCGACTACCGCACGCCGACCGAGCGGGTCGAGCGCGTGGCGCCGTGGCTGCGACTCGACGGCAACGTCTACCCGGCAGTCGTCGGCGACCGCGTGCAGTGGATCGTCGACGGCTACACCACCTCGGCGAGTTACCCCAACAGCCGCCTCATCGAACTTGCCGAGGCCACCTCCGACTCGGTGGCCCAGCGGTCCGACGCGGTCAACGTGCGCGCCGGCGAGGTGAACTACGTCCGCAACGCCGTCAAGGCCACGGTCGACGCTTACGACGGCACCGTCCGTCTTTATGCCTGGGATGCCGACGACCCGATTCTTCGTGCGTGGAGCAAGACCTTCGAGAACACGGTGCGGCCGCTGTCCGAGATCTCCGGTGAACTGATGTCCCACATCCGCTACCCACAGGATCTGCACAAAGTGCAACGCGAGTTGCTCACCGAGTATCACGTCACCAATCCCGGTGACTTCTACAGCGGCTCGGACCGTTGGCGGGTGCCGCGTGACCCCACCCAGCCCTCCCAAGACCAGCCGCCGGTGTTCCAGTCGATCGCGATGCCGGGCGAGGAGTCGTCGCCGTTCTCGATTACCAGCCCGTTCGTGCCGGCCAGCAACAACGAGGCCGGGCGGGAGATCCTGCGTGGCTTGCTTGCCGTGAACGCCGAGGCAGGCAACCAGGCTGGCCGGCCGGCCGAGGGCTACGGAGAGTTGCGGCTGCTCGAGTATGGCTCGGCGACCCCGGCCGGTCCGGGCCAGATCCGCAATCAGATCCAGAACTCCACGGCTCGGTCGCAAAACCAGGCCGAACCGCTCAACCTTGCCCAATTCATCACCAACAACAGTCAAGGCGGCAAAGAACTGACTTTCGGCAATCTGCTCGCATTCCCGCTCGAAGGGCGCATGTTCTATGTTCAGCCGCTCTACGTGCAGGCGTCGAGCGGGTCTGGTTCGTTCCCTCAGAACAAGGCGACGGTCGCGGTCTACGGCACGAACGTCGCGTGGGGCGACACCCTGGAGCAGGCGGTCGCAGGGCTGTTCGGCGGACGACCACCAGCCGGTGAGCCCAGCTCACCAGCGCCCACGTCGCCAACCACTGGGACGGTGGCCGAGCAACTCGCCGCGGCCATTGCCGAGGTGCAGTCCGCCTACACCGCCGGGCAGGAGGCGCTGCGTGGAGGCGACTTCACCGCCTACGACCGGGCGCAGGACCGGCTCGCTGCGGCGATCACCCGAGCCAACGGCCTGGCCGCCCAACTCGGGGCGACCGCACCGGCCGTTCCAGGGGCCAGTCCGAGCGCGGCTCCGTCAGCCAGCCCGTCACCGACCGGCTGACACGGCAGATGCCGTACGCCCGACCGGTAGCCGACTCGATTTGGTCGTCGCCACGAGCGTCGCGTAGCGTGACATCTACCGAGAGCGGCTCATGGCCGGCTTTCCCACGACGCGGGGTGGAGCAGCTCGGTAGCTCGCCGGGCTCATAACCCGGAGGTCGCAGGTTCAAATCCTGCCCCCGCTACACCGATACCGCCCTGGTCGGCTCACGCCGACCAGGGCGGTATTTCGTTGCGCCACAACAGCAGTCGGGCTCGACTGGGAAGCGCTCGCGGCGGGCCGGCCTTCCGGGCTAGTCGGCGCTGGTCTACTGCCCGCCAGATGGCCGGACACCGGACGCGGCACCAGCCCGCGGCTCGCGACGCGGTTGAATGAAGGGTGACCGTCACCAAGCGCAGCTCCCGCCATCCGTCCAGCACGACCCCGCCACCGGACTCGTCCCGCCACCGGGTCGTCGTCGTGGGCTCCGGGTTCGGCGGGTTGTTCGGCACCCAGGCCTTAAGACGTCGCCGCGACGTGGACCTCACGCTCGTCGCGCGCACCGCCCATCACCTTTTCCAGCCGCTGCTCTACCAGGTGGCCACCGGCATCCTCTCCCCGGGCGAAATCGCGCCCAGCACCCGTGAGGTGCTTCGCCGGCAGGAGAACGCCCGTGTCGTGCTCGGCGAGGTAACCCGCATCGACCTCGAGTCGCGGACGGTCACCTCCGAGTTGCGCGGCCAGGAGACGGTGCACCACTACGACACGCTGCTGGTCGCAGCCGGTGCCGGACAGTCGTACTTCGGCAACGATGCGTTCGCCGAGTTCGCTCCAGGGATGAAGTCGATCGACGACGCTCTGGAGTTGCGTGGCCGGATCTTCGGTGCGTTCGAGATCGCCGAACTCGCGACCACCGCAGATGACGTCGAGCGCGCCTTGACGTTCGTCGTGGTCGGCGCTGGACCCACCGGCGTGGAGATGGCGGGCCAGATCGCCGAACTCGCCCGGCGCACCCTGCGCCACGACTTCCGCCGGATCGATCCGACCGATGCGCGCGTCGTCCTCATCGACGGCGTCGACCAGGTATTGCCGGCGTTCGGCGCGGAACTCGGCGACGCCGCACACGCCAGGCTGCGGTCGATGGGTGTCGATGTCCGCCTCGGCGCGATGGTCACCGCGGTCGACGCTGACGCGATCCTGGTGCGGAACCCCGACGGCAGTACGGGCCGGATCGAGGCGCTTACCAAGGTGTGGGCGGCTGGCGTGCAAGCCAGTCCGCTGAGTCAGCAACTCGCCGAGCAGAGTGGGGCTGGCCTGGACCGGGCCGGCCGGGTGCAGGTGCGGCCCGACCTCACCCTGCCAGGCCACCCCGAGGTGTTCGTGGTCGGTGACATGACGGCGCTCGACGGCCTACCGGGGGTCGCCCAGGTGGCGATCCAGGGTGGCCGCTACGCCGCCAAAGAGCTCACCCGGCGCCTCGACAGCGCACCCGCCCAGGGCCCGTTCCGGTACCGCGACAAGGGGTCGATGGCGACAATCTCCCGGTTCAGTGCCGTGGCGGCGATCGGCCGGCTGCGGTTCTCGGGCTTCCTCGCCTGGCTGCTGTGGCTGGCGGTGCATCTCGTGTACATCATCGGCTTCAAGCATCGCGTCACCACCCTGCTGCACTGGGTGGTGAGTTTCGTGGGTCGTGGCCGGTCGGAGCGGGTGTCTACCGACCAGCAGGTCTTCGCCCGGCGGGCCATGAGCGAACTCCAGTCGGGCGGCTGACCGCCCGGCCGCCCATGGTCCGGCGCATGGATGCCGTGCCACGTAGGGTGACCGCCATGCCGCTGGACTATTCGATCCACTCCCGCACGCTCGCCAACGGCCTGCGGGTCGTCGTCTCGCCCGACCACACGGTGCCGAACGTCACCGTCAACATCTGGGTTGGGGTGGGCTCGCGGCACGAGGCAGCCGGGCGCACCGGCTTCGCTCATCTCTTCGAACACCTCATGTTCCAGGGCTCACGCAACGTCCGCAGCGGCGAGCACTTCGAAGCGCTGATGGCCCACGGCGGCCGGCTCAACGCCACCACCTGGTTCGACCGGACCAACTACTTCGCCACGGTGCCCACCGGCGCCACCGAACTCGCACTGTGGCTCGAGGCCGACCGGCATGGGTATCTGCTCGACGCGCTCACCCAGGAGAACCTCGACAATCAGCGCGACGTCGTCAAGGAGGAGAAGCGTCAGCGGTACGACAACCAGCCTTATGGCAACGCTCTCGTCGACCTCTACGCCGCGGTCTTCCCCGACGGGCATCCGTACCATCATCCGACGATCGGCTCGATGGCCGACCTCGACGCCGCCGACCTCGATGACGTCCACGACTTCTTCCGCCGGTTCTACGCACCGGACAACACCGTGCTCACCGTCTGCGGAGACATCACTCCGGATGCCGGGTTCGCCGCAGTCGAGCGGTACTTCGGTGGGCTCACCGGCCGCGCCACAGGACCACGACCGGCGCTCGCCCAGATCGGGCCGCTCGCCGAGCCGGTGCGGGTCGATCGGCGCGAGGCGGTGCCCAACGACCGGTTGCACCTGGGTTTCCGGCTGCCGGTCGACGGCACCGACGACTTGCTCGCCGCCGGTGTCGCCCTGGACTGTCTCGCCGGGCTGTCGTCGAGCCGGCTGGTGCGCCGGCTGGTGCGCCGTGAGCAGAGCGCTCTCGGTGTGCACGCGTCGGCCTGGGGTTTCGTCGACGGTGTGTCGCTCGGGATGTTGGTGGTCGACGTCGCCCCGGATGCCGACCCCGCCGGGGTCGAAGCCGCGGTGCTCGACGAACTCGAGGCGCTCGGTGCCGGCGGCCCTTCCGACGTCGAGGTGGAGGCGTCGTTGGCCCAGGCGGAGCGGTCCTGGCTGACCGCGCTGGCCAGCCAGGAGGAGCGCGCTGACCTGATCAGCCACCATCTGTTGCTCCATGACGACCCGCAGGTCGTCAACACCCGACTAGACCGGCTGACCGCAGTGGGCGCCGAGCAGGTGCTCGCTGCGGCCCAGGCCTGGCTACGGCCCGAGCAACGCGCGGTGGTCGCCTACCTCGCCGCTGACGACACCGCGGAGGCGGTGGCGTGAGCGTCGACCGCCCGGCCGTCATCCCACCCGAGCCGTGGGCGTTCCCCGCGCCGGAGGAGCACACGCTCGACAACGGAATTCGAGTGCTGGTCCACCACGTCCCGGGCCAGTACGTGCTCTCGCTGCGGATCGTCGTCCCGGTCTCGCTCTCCGCCGAGCCGGCCGGCCTGGAAGGGGTGGCGTCGATGGCCGCTCGGCTGCTCGACGAGGGAACCTCGACGCACGGCCCGGAGGAGTTCGCCGAACTGATGGAGCGGCACGGGATGGCGCTCGGCGCCGGCCTCTCCGACGGCGGGCTGCTCGTCGATGTCGACGTCCCGCAGCGTCATCTTCGTACGGCCGCCGAACTCGTCACCGCCGCGCTCGGCGACCCGGCATTTCCCGAACCGGAGGTCCGCCGCATCCTCCGCAACCGGCAAGCCGAGATCGAGCAAGAGCGCGCGTCGGCCGGGCACCGCGCCGGCCGCGAGGTGGCGCGCACGCTGTGGGCACCGGGCGAGCGGGCCGCTACGCCGATCGCGGGCACTGCCGAGTCGGTGAGCCGGATCGGCGGCGACGACATCCGCAGGTGGCACGAGAGGTCGGTCGGCCCGGCGGGCGCCACCATCGTGCTCGCCGGCGACCTCGCCGGTACCGACACCCGCGGCGTGCTCGGCGCCACGCTCGGCCGGTGGTCGGCCGCCGGCCACCAGCCGAGCGCCCGCCCGATCGCGCCGACACCCGCGCCCGATGCCGCGCGGGTGGTGGTGGTCGACCGGCCGGGTTCGGTGCAGACCGAGATCGCGGTCGCCTGCCCTGGACCCGACCGGTCCACCGCGCACGGCTGGGCACCGCACCCGGTGGTGTCGTTCGTCCTCGGTGGCTCGCCGAGTGCTCGACTCGATGCCGTCTTGCGCGAGGACAAGGGCTACACCTACGGCATCCGGTCGGCGTTCCGGCCGCGGGTCGCCGGCGGGTCGTTCGTGACTACCGGTTCGGTGCGCTCGGAGGTGACCGCCGACGCGGTCGGCATCCTGCTCGGCATCCTCGATGATGCGGCGAGCACGGGGTTCACCGACGCCGAGGTCCGTGCCGGCGTCGACTACGTGGGCAAGACAGCCCCGGGCCGGTACGCCACGGCCGACGCCGTCGCTGACGAGACGGCCGCGCTTGCGCTCGAGGGGCTACCGCTCGACTTCACCACCAGCACGTTGCGCGCAACGGCGGCGCTCACCCGCGACGACCTCGACGCGGCCTACCGGCGGGTTGCCACCGGTGCCTGGACCGTGGTGCTAGTCGGCGATGCGTCGGCGATGACCGGCCCGCTCGAGGCCCGGCTGGGCCGGACTGTGGACACGGTTGGCCGATGAGGCCGTGACCACCCGCGGTCGCCCCCGCCCACCCGGCCCGGATGACGGGACCGCCCGGTCATGCATGGTCAACTCGCCGGTTGGCCGCCTCGAGGTAGTCGAATGCGGCGGTGCGCTGGTCGGCATCCACTTCGAGGGTCCGCCGGGCCGTCCCTCGCCGTCTGGCTCGGCGTCGGCGTCATCCCCGGGCTGGTCGGGCCGGCCGGCCGAGCCGGGCGAGGCGGCCGGCGCCGTGGTGGCGGAGGCCAGTCGGCAGCTCGCTGAGTACTTCGCGGGGGAGCGCCGGGTCTTCGATCTTCCGCTACGGCTTGCCGGTACGCCGTTCCAGCAGCGGGTCTGGGGAATGCTCGCCACCGTGCCGTGGGGGACCACCAGCACCTACGGGGCGCTCGCTGCGGCGCTCGGGATGCCGCCGGGTGCGGCGCGCGCCGTCGGTGCGGCCAACGGGGCCAACCCGGTGCCGATCGTGCTGCCGTGTCATCGCGTCGTCGGGTCCGACGGATCGCTCACCGGGTACGCCGGCGGGTTGGCGCGTAAGGCCGCGCTGCTGCGGCTGGAACACG
>JBOFJB010000142.1:0-4530 GCA_051650465.1 Dermatophilaceae bacterium
CGGAAGGAGGTCCAGCGGGACCGCCTTGACATCCTCGGGGCCGCGGATGCTGTGCAGCAGGCTCACCGGTGCCGACCTCCCACGGGTGGGGTTGCGAACGGGCCGACGACCGATGACGACGACCTGAGAATGGGCATCTCGATTCTAGGTGTTGTGTGCTCGCCGGCGAGATCGCGGACCGGATGGATGGACCGGCAGGTCGACATCTTCGAGATCGCCGGATAGATAATCGTGCGTTATGGTGACGATCACGTATCGTTCTACAAGGCCAAGGCGCTCGCCGCTGTGCACCACCGTTGCCCTGCATCACCAGACTTCCTGCTCACGGATGAAGGACCATGACCAGCGATACCTCCAGCCCGCCAGTCGGCGCGACCGTCAGACCACCGCGGGCGGGCCGCTCTCACGGGCAGTGGGCCGTGGACGGTCTCGCACCACTCAACGCCAACGAGGTGTGGAAGCAACAGGACGGCGGGCTCAACGTCCGCGAACGCATCGAACAGGTCTACAGCCGCGAGGGCTTCGCGTCCATCCCACCCGAAGACCTCAGCGGTCGTTTCCGCTGGTGGGGTCTGTACACCCAGCGCAGGCCGGGGATCGACGGCGGACGCACTGCCCAACTGGATGACGCCGAACTGTCCGACGAGTACTTCATGCTCCGGGTCCGGCTCGACGGCGGGGCGCTGACCCGTAGTCAGTTACAGGTACTCGCGGAGATCTCGGTCGCGTTCGCTCGGGGAACCGCCGACATCAGCGACCGGCAGAACATCCAGTACCACTGGATACGCGTCGAAGATGTCCCGGAGATCTGGCGCCGGCTGGAAGCGGTCGGTCTGCAGACGACCGAGGCCTGCGGCGACACCCCGCGCGTCGTCCTCGGCAGCCCGCTCGCCGGTATCGCCGCCGACGAGATCCTCGACCCGACACCGGTGATCGACGAGATCACCCGCCGCTTTGTCGGCGACCCCGACCTCGCGAACCTCCCGCGAAAATTCAAGTCGGCAGTTACCGGCCACCCGAGCCTCGACATCGTGCATGAGATCAACGACATCTCCCTCGTCGGCGTCGTCCACCCCGACCTCGGACCTGGCTACGACCTCTGGGTCGGCGGTGGTCTGTCCACCGCGCCGCGCCTGGCCGAGCGGCTTGGTGTGTTCGTCGCCCCGGAACGCGCCGCCGAGGTGTGGCACGGCGTCATCCGGGTGTTCCGCGACTACGGCTACCGGCGGATGCGCACCAAGGCGCGACTGAAGTTCCTCGTCGCGGAGTGGGGTCCGCAACGGTTCCGCGACGTGCTCGAGCAGGAGTACCTCGGCTACCCGCTACCCGACGGTCCACCACCGGCGCGCCCGACCACCCCCGGCGACCACGTCGGCATCCACCCCCAGAAGGACGGCCGCCACTACGTCGGCGCGGCCCCGGTCGTCGGCCGGGTCAGCGGCGAGGTGCTCACCGGCATCGCTGGCCTCATGGCCGCGGCCGGCTCGGACCGGCTCCGGCTGACCCCGCACCAGAAGCTCGTCATCCTCGATGTGCCGTCGGACGCTGTTCCCGCACTCGTCGCAGGCCTGGACACTCTCGGCCTCACCACCGCACCGAGCCCGTTCCGCCGTAACACCATGGCCTGCACCGGTATCGAGTACTGCAAACTCGCGATCGTCGAGACCAAGGCCACCGCGGCATCCGCGGTCGCCGAACTCGAGCGTCGGCTCGCGGACGTCACCGATCAACTCGACTCCCCCGTCACGCTAAACGTCAACGGCTGCCCGAATTCGTGCGCCCGCATCCAGGTCGCCGACATCGGCCTCAAGGGGCAACTCGTCGCGGTCGACGACGAGCAGCAGCCAGGCTTCCAGGTCCATCTCGGTGGCGGCCTCGCGTCATCGCACCGCGACGAGGCCGGGCTCGGCCGCACCGTCCGGGGCCTGAAGGTGACCGCGACCGACCTCCCTGACCTCGTCGAGCGGTTGGTGCGGCGGTGGATCGAGCAGCGTGATGGCGCCGAGACGTTCAGCCACTGGGTCCATCGCGTCGACGAAGGGGAGCTCCGATGACGGCCACCGCCACCCGCACCCGCCGGGCAGTCGACGAGTTGCGCACCCTCGCGGCGAGCGGCGAACGCGAACTGGGCCACGACGCCACTGCGGACGACGTCGTGGCATGGGCCGCGTCCACGTTTCCCGAACGGCTCGCCGTCGCATGCAGCATGACGGATGCCGTTCTGCCGCACCTCGTTTCGCGGTACGTCCCCGGCGTGGACGTGCTCTTCCTGGACACCGGCTACCACTTCGCGGACACCTACGGCACCCGCGACCGGGTGGCCCATGAACTCGACGTGCGTGTCGTGGACATCCGCCCTGACCTCACCGTGCCCGGCCAGGATGCCGCGTACGGACCTCGGCTGCACGAGCGGGACCCGGCAGCGTGCTGCCGGATGCGCAAAGTGGAGCCCCTACGCCGGGCGCTCGGCGGCTACGAGGCCTGGTTCACCGGGGTCCGCCGGGAGGAGAGTGCCAGCCGGGCCGATACACCGGTGGTGACCTTCGACGAACGAAACGGCCTGGTCAAGGTCAACCCGCTGGCGACGTGGGGCCAGGATGCCGTGGCGGCCTACGCCATCGAGCATGGGGTTCCGACGAATCTGCTGCTGTCGGAGGGATATCCCTCGATCGGATGCGCACCCTGCACTGCCCGCGTCGAGCCCGGCGCTGACCCGAGGTCAGGCCGCTGGGCCGGCCTGGCCAAGACCGAATGCGGGATCCACGGGTGACCGTCACAGACGTGGCCCGCCCGTCCTGACCGAGTCCATGAGCCGGCACCGACCGGCCGCGCCGACGGTCAGTCACACTCTGCGCTGAGCCGACTCGGCATCACTGGAGAGTGACACGGTCCTCGTCATCTGCGATGCGGTCGTCGAACGCGTCGGGAAATGTCGCGAGATTGGCCCGGATGGCCGAATGCGGGAGCACCGCGTTCCGGTGCGGGAATCCGTCACGAGACGAGCGAACGCAGCACGTAGTGCAGGATGCCGCCGTTGCGGTAATAGTCGGCCTCACCCGGGGTGTCGATGCGGACGACGGCATCGAACTCCACAGTGCCCGAGTCGTTCTCGGCAACCACCTGCACCGTCGACGGAACGCGGCCGTGGTTCAGTTCCGTGACACCCGTGACCGAAAATGTCTCGGTGCCGTCGAGCCCTAACGACGAAGCGGACTCACCCTCGGGGAACTGCAGCGGGAGCACGCCCATGCCAATGAGGTTGGAGCGATGGATGCGTTCGTAGGACTCGGCGATCACCGCGCGTACGCCGAGCAGTGCGGTACCTTTGGCGGCCCAGTCGCGCGAGGACCCCGACCCGTACTCTTTCCCGGCGAGGATGACGAGCGGGACACCGGCCTCCTGGTAGGCGACCGCGGCGTCGTAGATCGTCGTCTGCTCACCAGAGGCACCGCCGGCACGTCCGACGAACAGGCGGGTGAAACCACCCTCGACGCCGTCGAGGAGGAGGTTGCGCAGCCGGATGTTCGCGAAGGTCCCGCGGATCATCACCTCGTGGTTGCCACGCCGCGAGCCGTAGGAGTTGAAGTCCTTGCGCTCGACACCGTGCTCGGCGAGGTACCGGCCGGCCGGACTGTCGGCCTTGATCGAGCCGGCCGGGCTGATGTGGTCGGTCGTCACTGAGTCACCGAGCAGGGCCAGCACCCGCGCTCCGGTGACGTCGGCGACCGGGGCCGGCTCGGGCGTCATCCCCTCGAAGTAGGGGGGCCTGCGCACGTAGGTGGACTCGGCATCCCAGGCGAAGGTGTCGCCCTCGGGGGTGGGCAGCGAGCGCCAGCGCTCGTCGCCGGCGAACACGTCCGCGTAGTCGCGGGTGAAGAGGTCCTGGCTGATCGCCTGCCCGATCGTCGCCTCGACGTCAGCCGGCGCGGGCCAGATGTCCTTGAGGTACACCGGATTTCCGTCAGTGTCGTTGCCCAGCGACTCGGCGGCGAAATCGACATCCATCGTGCCGGCCAGTGCGTAGGCGATGACGAGCGGCGGGCTCGCGAGGTAGTTCATTTTCACGTCGGGGTTGATGCGCCCCTCGAAGTTGCGGTTGCCCGAGAGCACCGAGACCACGGCGAGGTCGTGCTCGTTCACCGCGGCCGAAATCTCGTCATTCAGCGGGCCAGAGTTGCCGATGCAGGTGGTGCATCCGTAGCCGACGAGGTGGAAGCCGAGCTTCTCCAGGAAGGGCCACATGCCGGCCCGGTCGTAGTAGCCGGTGACGACCTTCGACCCGGGTGCCATCGAGGTCTTCACCCACGGAGCGACGGCGAGGCCCTTCTCGACGGCGTTCTTGGCCAGCATGGCCGCGGCCATCATCACTGACGGGTTCGAGGTGTTCGTGCACGAGGTGATCGACGCGATCGCGACGATGCCGTGGTCGATCTCGAACGACGCGCCGTCGGATGACGCGACGCGCACCTTCCGCGACGGCCGGTCGACGCCGGGCTCGTGGGCGGGGGCGTCGCCACCGTTGACGCCGTC
>JBOFJB010000143.1:0-4982 GCA_051650465.1 Dermatophilaceae bacterium
ACGGTGCTGACGCTGATACAGAGCCGCCGAGCGACCTCGTGATCGGTGTCCCCACGCGCCACGAGCGACAACACCTCACGCTCCCGGTCGCTCAGGTCGTGGTCCCGTACCTCGGACCCACCGCCGCGACCGGTCTGCATGAGGAACCCGGCGAGGGTCGGCGAGACGTAGCTCCGCCCCGAGGCCACGACCCGCAGAGCAGCGAGGATCTCGTGCGCCTGCGCGTCCTTGGAGACGTACCCGCGTGCGCCCTCGGAGATCGCCTCCACGACGCTCGGACCGGCCAGGGAGCCGGACAGGACGAGGACCACGAAGCCCTGACCGACCAGGTGCCGCACCCCCGCGCCCCCCTCCAGACCGGGCAGGTGCAGGTCGACGACGACGACGTCCGGGCGATTCCGGACCCGGGCGGAGAACTCCTCGATCGACCCGGCCGAGACCTCCACCGCGACGCTGTCGTCGCTCTCCAGTACGCGTTCGAGCGCCTCGCGATACAACGGGTGGTCCTCGATCACGGCGACACTCAACTCGGCGTGGGCCGGGTTCGACTGCGAGAAGGTCGGGACGGTCAGAGTCATGTCGATGCCTCCTACGCACACACTGGCGGGATCTGGGCGGGCGGGTGCCGAGCGACGAGCGGATGCGGGCTCACCGTAAGTGCTACCGGGCACCGTCGCACCTTCACACGACCGGCGGCTACGCCGAGGTTCGACGACCGCCCCAAAAAGGGGCAGAACTGCCCACGCTCCCTTCCGCCTCCAGCGGTCACGATGACCGTGGAGAGCTCGGGTCCGGCGCCCGACGACGTGGTGGTCCCGTGTGGCCCGTCGCCGTTCGGACCGATGGGTGAGAGGAGAGCAATGCCGGACGTTGCCGCCCGACGGCCGGCGTCGGCACCGGTCGGCTTGGAGCCCGATGCGGCCCTCGACGACGAGGTGCCCGGCATCCGGCGGATCACCGCCGCGGCCGCACTCGT
This sequence comes from Dermatophilaceae bacterium, assembly GCA_051650465.1. Classification (GTDB taxonomy): domain Bacteria; phylum Actinomycetota; class Actinomycetes; order Actinomycetales; family Dermatophilaceae; genus JBOFLG01. The sequence continues at coordinate 977 of JBOFJB010000143.1, forward strand.
CTACCGTCTGCTCTCGACGGCGTCCAGCTCCGCCTTCTGGCTGAGCACACCGGGTTCGTCGCGTCCCGTGGTTGCCGGGATCATGGCGGTCTTCGTGATCTACCACCTCATCGCACTTCGAATGGTTCTCGCCGACAGCGACTTCGGCCGGCTCACTCGTGGGTGGGTGCTCATCGCGGACGTCACCATGGCCACCACCGCGACGCTGCTGCTCGCCGAGTTCGCCGAGGACCTCGATGCGAACCAGTCCGTCGGCTGGACCGTGCTCGTCTCCACCGTCGCCCTGTGGACGATCACCCGCGGCTGGGCCGCTGGCATCACGCTCACGGTGATGTCGATGCCGGTGTCGTACGTGATCGTCGACCTCGTCGACCCCGCCACCCACACGGCCACATGGGGGTTGGTGATCGGCAGTGGGGCCCAGTGTGCGCTGGCACTCGCCGGCGTCGCGCTGCTCCGCCCGAGCGTGTGGGCCCGGTTGACGCTGTGGGCGCAGGCCGTCGGGCAAGCCGAGCGCGCTCTCGAGCGAGCACGCGCGCAACGAGTCATGCACGACACCGCGGTGCAGACGCTGGACGCCATCCGGCTCCTCGCCGCCAACACCCCTGCTACCGAGGCCGGCGACACCCTGCGCAGAGTCGGTGAGATCGCGGACCAAGAGGTCGGCACCCTTCGAGACCTCCTCGTGGCCGACGAGCTGCCCGAGCGTCCGACCCGCGACCGGCGCCAGGAGCCCGGCGCTCTGGCCGAGGCGCTCGAGAAGGCGTCCCAGGACGTCGGACGCCATGGGCTCCACGTCGTCCTGATCGGGACGGATCGGCAGGGGCCGTCTCCGACCCGGGAGCGCGTGGAAGCGTTGCGCGGCGCGGTCGGCGAGGCGTTGACCAACACGGCCAAGCACTCCGGGGCACCGAGCGCGACGATCCGCGTCTCCTACCCGTCGGGCGTAGAACAGGGAGTCGAGGTCGTCGTCACCGACCGAGGACGGGGCTTCGACCCGGACACCACGCGGCCGGGTTTCGGCCTACGCGAGAGCGTCCATGCCCGCATGGCGGAGGTCGGGGGTACCGCCATGGTGACCTCCTGGCGTCAGGGCTGCGTTCTGGTCCGGCTCTGGGTCCCCGCCTGAGGCAGTCGACCCGGCGGCGCCGGCCCCGTCGAGGCCGTCGAGGCCGTCGCCGTAGGCCGCATCGACGTGGCCGGGGTTCGCACCAGGCTCCGTCGTGCCGTCGGAGGCGCTGGGCCCGTCCCCGGCATCCGTGACGACGGAGTGAACCACGTTCAGCGTCAAGCCGGCCGACGCCGCACCGACGTCGCCGGCCACCGGGCCCGGATCGACGAGAACCTCGACGAGGTCGTCCTCCTGGATGGAACCGTCCAGCAGGCCGGTCGCGAGCCGATCGCCGATCTCCCGCTGGACGAGCCGACGGAGGGGCCGGGCACCGTAAGCGGGATCGTAGCCCTCCCGGGCCAGCCACTCCCGAGCCGCGGAGGTGACCTCGATGGTCAGTCGCCGGTCGGCGAGACGCTTGGCGAGCGACGCGACATGCAGGTCGACGATGCGAGACAGCTCGGCGGTGCCCAGTGGGTCGAAGACGACCATCTCGTCCAACCGGTTGAGGAACTCCGGCTTGAATGCCGAGCGCACGACCTCCAGGACCGCGCCTCGTCGAGCCGGCGGGTCGACGTCCGGGTCGAGCACGACGACGCTGCCCAAGTTGGACGTGAGCACGAGGATGGTGGAACGGAAGTCGACGGTGCGGCCCTGCCCGTCCGTCAACCGGCCGTCGTCGAGTACCTGGAGGAGCACATCGAAGATCTCTGGATGCGCCTTCTCGACCTCGTCCAGCAGTACCACCGAGTACGGCCGACGACGGACCGCCTCGGTGAGCTGACCGCCTTGCTCGTATCCGACGTAGCCCGGCGGAGCACCGATCAGGCGCGCCACCGAGTGCTTCTCGCCGTACTCGCTCATGTCGATGCGCACCATCGCCCGCTCGTCGTCGAAGAGGAACCCGGCCAGCGCCTTGGCGAGCTCGGTCTTGCCGACCCCGCTCGGCCCGAGGAAGAGGAAGGAACCGGTCGGTCGGTCGGGATCGGACACGCCGGCTCGAGACCGCCGCACCGCGAACGACACCGCGGTCACACCGCTCGCCTGACCGATGATGCGGGCACCGATCGCCTCCTCCATCCGGAGCAGCTTCTCGGTCTCCCCCTCGAGCAGGCGACCGGCCGGGATGCCGGTCCACGTCGCGATCACCTCGGCCACGTCGTCCGGGCCCACCTCCTCCGACACCATCGTCGGATCGGAGCGCTCACCGGACGACGCCTCGTCCAGCGAGCGTTCCACCGCAGGGATCTCCTGGTGCTGCAGGCGGGACGCCGCCGCCCAGTCGCCGTCGCGATAGGCGCGCTCGAAGGCGGTCCGGAGGGTGTCCAAGCGCTCGCGGAGCTCGCCGACCCGGTTGAGACCGTCCTTCTCGGCCTCCCAGGTGGCGGTCAGCGCGGCCAGCTGCTCGGCCCGATCCGCCCGGTCGGCACGAAGCCGTTCGAGGCGCACCCGGCTGGCGGCATCCGCCTCGCGCGTCAGCGCCATCTCCTCCAGGCGCATCCGGTCGAGCTGGCGCCGCAGGTCGTCGATCTCCTCCGGTGACGAGTCGATCTCCATCCGAAGCCGGGACGCCGCCTCGTCGACGAGGTCGATGGCCTTGTCCGGAAGCTGCCGTCCGCTGAGGTAGCGATCCGACAAGGTCGCAGCGGCGACCAGGGCGGCATCCGAGAGCGACACCTTGTGGTGCGCTTCGTACCGTTGCTTGAGGCCACGCAGGATGCCGATCGTGTCCTCGACGCTCGGCTCGCCGACATGCACCTGCTGGAAGCGACGCTCCAGCGCGGGGTCCTTCTCGATCCGGTCCCGGAACTCGTCAGGGGTGGTGGCGCCCACCAGCCGCAGCTCACCGCGGGCGAGGAGCGGCTTGAGCAGGTTGCCGGCGTCCATCGCGCCGTCCCCACCGGAGCCGGCCCCCACCACCGTGTGCAGCTCGTCGAGGAACGCCACGACCTGGCCGTCGGAGGCGAGGATCTCCTCGACGACACCCTTGAGCCGCTCCTCGAAGTCGCCGCGGTACTTGGCGCCGGCGACCATCGCGCCGAGATCGAGGCCGACCAGCCGCCTGCCGCGCAGCGATGCCGGCACGTCGCCGGCGACGATCCGCTGGGCCAGTCCCTCGACGACCGCAGTCTTGCCGACCCCGGGCTCTCCGATGAGCACCGGGTTGTTCTTGCTCCGGCGCGAGAGCACCTGCACCAGTCGGCGGATCTCGGTGTCGCGGCCCACGACGGGGTCGAGCCGGCCGGTGCGGGCCTGTTCGGTGAGGTCGATGCCGTATGCGGCCAGCCCCGGCGCGGTCGACGGCTCGGCGGCGCGGGTCGTCCCCTCGACATCCGGCTCCCCGGAGAGGCTCTCCAGCGCCGAGGCGAGGACGTGCGGGGTGGCACCGGCGGCGGCGAGGAGGTCGACGACGTCGGCCGGTCCGGCAGCGGCTCGCGGACCGGCGAGACCGATCAGGACGTGTTCGGTCGAGATGTAGTCCTGGTCTCGGCGACGGGCCGCCTCGCTCGCCTGGTTCAGCGCGTCGAACGCCCCGTGGCCGAGCGTGGGCGCCCCTCCCGCCGCGATGGCCGCCGAGGGGATGCGGGCGAGCTGCGAGGCCGCCGAGGTGCGGATGCCGGCGGGATCGAGCCCGGCCGCGCGCAACAGCGCCACGGCCAGCCCGTCCTCGGCGTCGAGCAGCGCGACCAGCAGGTGCGCGGGCTCGACGTGCCGGTGGCCCGACGTGCTCGCCCGGTCCGACGCGCTCGTCAGCACCTCGTGGCTGCGGGTGGTGAGCTTGAGGTCCACGGGTCGCCCGGCCGACACGTCCCGGCGGTCAGCCGAGCGGCCGCGCGGGACGAGGACGAGGCTCTTCCAGCTCGGCGCCGATGACCGTCTGCGTCACGGGGACGG
>JBOFJB010000144.1:0-1512 GCA_051650465.1 Dermatophilaceae bacterium
CGTAGAAGACCGCGGTGCGGAACCACTCGGGGTCGTGCCGGAGACCGGGCTGGTTGGCACCGAGGCCCGGGGCGGAGTGCCCCAGTCCGGGGATCACCGTCACCAGGGCCTCCGGACCGCCACGACGTGCACGGGCTCGACCTCGGGGCCGAGCCGCACGTAGACGTCGCGCTGCCAGGTCCACACCTGACCGGTGGCGAGATCGTGGGCCTGGACGCTGTCGCCCGCCTCGAACCCCAGTGCCGGCATGTCGAGGCGTAGGGTGCTCGCCCGGGTCGAGTGCGGGTCGAGGTTGGCCACCACGAGCACGACGTCGTCGGTGCCGTCCGGCATCCGGCGGCGCTTGGAGAACGCGAGGAAGTTCTCGTCGTCGACGTGGTGGAAGCGGATGTCGCGGAGCCGGTGCAGGGCCGGGTGCGCCCGGCGGATCTCGTTGACCATGGTGAGCCAGCCCGCGAGCGACTGGCCTTCCTTCGGGCCCCCCGGCTCGTAGTCGGCCCAGCGGCGGTCCTTGTACTCGTACTTCTCGTTGTCGATCTGCTCCTCGACCCCCGGCCGGGCCACGTGCTCCATCAGCTCGTAGCCGGCGTAGATGCCGTACGTGGGCACCAGCGTGGCGGCGAGCACCGCTCGCAGCTTCCACGCGGCCGGGCCGCCGAACTGCATGTAGGGAGTGAGGATGTCGTGGGTCGTCGGCCAGAACGACGGGCGCATGTAGGACGCCGCGTCCCCGGACAGCTCGGTGAGGTACTCGCGCAGCTCGGCGGCGGTGGTGCGCCAGGTGTAGTACGTGTAGCTCTGCTGGAAGCCCACCTTGCCGAGGGTGTGCATCATCGGCGGCTTGGTGAAGGCCTCGGCGAGCCAGACGATGTCGGGGTGCTCGCGGGCGACGTCGTCGATCAGCCACTGCCAGAACTCGACCGGCTTGGTGTGCGGGTTGTCGACGCGGAACAGGGTGACACCGTGGTCGATCCACACCTGCACGACGCGGCGCACCTCCGCGTAGATGCCCGCCGGGTCGTTGTCGAAGTTCGGCGGGTAGATGTCCTGGTACTTCTTCGGCGGGTTCTCGGCATAGGCGATGCTGCCGTCCGCGCGCGTGGTGAACCACTCGGGGTGGCTCGTCACCCAGGGGTGCTCGGGCGAGCAGTTCAGCGCGAGGTCGAGCGCGACCTCCATCCCCAACCGGGCGGCCTCGGCGACGAAGTCGTCGAAGTCGTCGAAGGTGCCGAGGTCGGGGTGGATCGTGTCGTGCCCACCGGCGGCCGAGCCGATCGCATAGGGGCTGCCCGGGTCTTCCGGTCGCGCGTCGAGGGTGTTGTTCGGGCCCTTCTTCTCCACCTGCCCGATCGGGTGGATCGGGGTGAGGTAGACGACGTCGAACCCCATGGCGGCGATGGCCGGAAGGCGCTCCGCGGCGGTACGCAGAGTGCCGCTGGCCCACCGGTGCTCGGCCTCGTCGTAGCGGGCGCCCTCGCTGCGCGGGAAGATCTCGTACCAGGCGCCGACCAG
>JBOFJB010000145.1:0-8399 GCA_051650465.1 Dermatophilaceae bacterium
CGACCTCGCTGAGCTCGGTGCTCGACTCCCTGGAGGCCGATCACGACTTCCTCACCGCCGGCAATGTCTTCACCCCGGATCTGATCGAGACCTGGATCGACTACAAGCGCACCAACGAGATCCTGCCCGTCCAGCTCCGTCCGCACCCGCACGAGTTCGAGCTCTACTACGACATCTGACAGGCGTTGTAACCCCGAAAGGGCTCCTGACGCTGCATGTTTGCAGATTCAGGGGCCCTTTTCGTTGCCCCGATCGGGGCCAACCACCACAGAGCTGCGACAGCCCGGAGTGCAAGGAGTATACGTAGGGAGCCTACGCCAAGCTCCCCCGCGGATTCTTCATCCCCGCTCCTGTCGGCAACTACAACCCGGACTGGGCGATCGCCTTCACCGAAGGGATTGTCAAGCACGTCTACTTCGTCGCCGAGATCAAGGGCTCCCTCTCGACGCTCAAACTCAAGGGTGTCGAGGAAGCCAAGATCGAGTGCGCCCGCAAGTTCTTCGCCTATCTGAGCGAAAAGGACAACCAGGACGTCAAGTACGACGTCGTCACCGACTGCACCGAGCTGATGCAGTTGCTGGCTGGGTAGGTGCGGTCGGTTGAAGACGTTATGTGGTGATGAGGGGAATGAACCTCGACTGCTGGGTAGCTCTCGGACCGAACCTCGTGTCTCTCATCGTCGCCCGTGTGAGCAAGAGGACTCGACGCGGGCGCGTGATAGCGACGTAGAAGGTTCGCAGCTCGTCCCGCAGCGCCGACTCTGTCGTTGCCCTGAAATCAGGGAACTGGCCGTCGTTCAGGCCAACGATTCCAACGGCCGCATACTCGCGTCCTTGTGACTTGTGCACGGTGAGAAGGCGGACCCCAGACACCAGGCCGTCCCCACGCTGCGCGCGCGAGCAGTGCAATTTGAAGTTTGCCCAGGTCAACTCGGACCGTGCCGTCAGCCCATCAAACTGAGCCCAACTAGTCGAGAACTGGAGCACGTCGGACTGCCAGTTCGCCGCCTCAGCATCGACGAGATCGGTCGGCAACTCCAGTCCCTGGAGGAAGGGGACTAGTTCGGCGACATCGGTAAGGTCGATTACTCCCGCGATTGCGCGGATCAACCCGTCGTCGGACAGAAGGACCGCATCTCGGACTGCCTCTGCCGACTCTTCTGCAAGATCAGCACCAAGGAGCCTGCCCAACTCCCAGTAGGTCGAGTGGTGATCAGGCGCAGCCTTCAGCGACACCACCTCAAGAACGATCCTGCCGGCCACCGTCGTGAGCCACTCATTCGGTGTGCTGGAAAGCGCGAAGGGAATCTCACGTTCAGCCAGTGCCGACGCTACAAGACGAAGACCGGCCGCTGACCTGGACAGCACCGCGATGTCTTCAGCACGAAGCAAGTTGTTCTCGTCGTCCCCAAGCGCCCCCTGAGGAAGCCCGCTCGCCAGCAGACCATCAACCCAGGTTGCCACCCTCTCGCCCTCGTCCGCTTCTGTTGTGAGCGCCTCGATAGCGATCAAGCCCGTAGCCGCGAATGCCGCCTCCTCCCCAGCAGGATGGCCGAGCGCTGCCGCAACCTTGCTCGACGCGGTGGCGAGCAAGGTTGCAGATCGGAAGTTCGTATGGAGCTCATGGCGCTCAGCAGCGTAGGCTTCGGTGAAGGCTCCGATGAGGCGCGGATCTGCCCCGGCGAAGCTCACAATCGATTGCTTGTCATCACCGACAAGCATTATCGGGATAGCGACCTCACCCTGATCAGATCCAAGCTCAATGAGCAGGTCGTACTGTGCCTTGGTCAGGTTCTGAGCCTCATCTACAACGATCGACGTGTAGAGGCGTCGAATCTGGCGACGTGCCGAGGCGACAGCCAACAACTCCGTGGCTCTCGCAAGGAGCGCCAGATAGTCGAGAGCCCCGTTGTCATCGAGCGCCTGCAGCCAATCGTTGAGGCCTTCTGCCCATTCGCCCTTGGAGCGGGCCAAGTCGAAGCCCGCGAGACGGCTCTTAAGGTCCTCCGGTTCAGCCTCGCCGTGATCACTCAGCCAAGAGCGAAAGAGTTCCACGCGATCCTCGTCACGAGCCAAGAGTTCTGGCTCCAGCGGAAGCCCAATTCGAGTGCCGTGAGTGCGGAGGAGGCTGTGGGCAAAACCGTGGATGGTCTCACTGTCGACCCGACGCGCAAGCGCTCCAAGCCGGGTATCGAGCCTGGCGCGAAGCTCGTCTGCCGCCTTCACCGTATAGGTCAGCGCGAGCACCCGGCCGCTACCTTCTGGGTCTGCCAGAAGCAGCCGTTGGATACGCCGAGCGACCACCTCGGTTTTGCCGCTTCCTGCGCTGGCCACCACCACAAGCGCACGCGCTTTGCTGTCCACGGCTGCCTGTTGCTCAGGACTCAGCACCGGCTCGTTGAAGTCGTCAGTTGTGGTCATGACAGGGCCCCGTCGATAGCTTGGACCAATTCTTGGACCGGCGGCGGCCACGCGGTGGAGTTGTCGTAGCGTTCGAGCAGGACATCTGCCAGGGTCTGGCCGATAGATCCCTTCAAGACCTTCATTGTCGAAAGGACATTGGCGACGGGCGCGAAATCGGGACGCACCCGCTCGCACGCGGTCCTACCGACGTCCTCGTCGAAGTCCACGATCATTGCCTCGATCGCGCCAGACACGCCCTTGGCCGCAGCACTGTCTGGCTTCCCAACCCAGACGACAGTCGCCGAGGAAGCTCCCGTTGTAGCGAGAGACTCAACCGCGGCAATGCCATCGGGATCGCTGTCAGCGAAGATGAACCAAGGGACCCCAACGGTATTCGCGAATTTTGCTACCGCATGTGCGGTCTGTGTCGTCATCGACTCTGGGTCAATCACGCAGACTCCGTGGGCCTTGGCCCCGAGGGCGTGCCTCAAGACCGGCGGAAGGAATCCTCGCTCGGTAGCACCGTCCCCGACGACAATGGCACTCGCGAAGACGATCTCCCCGAAGGGTCGTTCGGCAAGCCGCTTGAGCTTCTCCATCTCCTCGGTGTGGTGACTTGGGCGAAAGGGCCGAGGTGTACCCGGTGCATTGCTGGATGCTGGACCGAGGTCCACCACGGTCAGTGAACTTCCGTCCTCTCGCAAGAGTCGGATCGCTCGTGGGGCAGATGCCGTGACGACCTGGCTAGAGTGTGTACTTGCGACCACCTGCCCGCGGATCGACCTCAACAGGTGCGGCAACTCAGACGCCGCCTGCGGGTGAAGGTGTGCCTCAGGTTCCTCGACGAGGGTCACAGGATGTGGACGGAGCGAACCGCCGTCCGCACCGAGCAATCGTTCATACAGCACGCCTTGAATCTGGAGCGAAGCCAGACTCCGTGCGCCAGCGCCGTGCATTCGGATTGGAAGTGCCCCATGTCCGCTGTCAAGGTCGATCGACAACGAGCGCGCCAGTTCCTCAAGTGTGATGGGGATCGGGCTGATTCCGGGAGCTCCAATACTGCCAACCGCGTGGTTCAGGGCATCCAGCGACTGACTCACCGACGCGAGTGTCCCGCTTCCCGCAACGATGTCAGCGCCAAGGTCCGCCAATCGCAGCTCCAGGTCGGCCCGTGTCAGGTCATCAACATCCAGGTCGCTCAGCACCTTACGGACACCCGAGCCACGACGACCGAGTTCCTCCATCAAGTCGCGCCCAGTGTTGACAAGGTCCGACGCCACAAGCCCCCGAGCATTTCGACCAAGGTCCTTTGCATCGGTGCGCTCGACCCAAGTGCCACGGGCGGCATCGAACGTCAGGATTTTGAACTCAGATCGCGCGCCAAGGCCTTCGGCCGAGCGTCGGACGTGCGTGCGCCAGGCAAAGCGCTCACGAAACAGCGGGTCGCTGATCGTCTGCGCATCGCCGCCCATCAGCTGAGCTTCGTCGTCCTCAAACGCTTCCTCGTCTGTGGGGGACGGCGGCGGACTGGGCGCGAGGATGACATCGATCTCGGGTTCAACAGACGATCCAGCGGTGAAATCATCCACGTCTGCCACCCGCCCACCCAATGCCAGGTGCAGCGCGGATAGGACCCTCGACTTGCCAACGTTGTTTCGACCGACGAGGAGTGTCAGCTCCGGCTCGAACTCCACTTCGCAGGCGGTGATCCCACGGAAGTTCCGGATCATGACCTTTTCGACGTACAAAGCCGCGTGCTTCGGCGTAGCAGCAGCGGCAACAATGGTCATGCTCCAACGCTAGTGCCGGTCGGCTCCTGCCCCTGGACTCCACGCCGTTGCAAGACAAGCCGCCTCTACGCGGCACGGCGTCATCCGGCTCGACGAGTTGATGCGGTTCAGCGATCCTGCCGAGAGCGAGGCGTCGCTGGCCTTGCGGGACGGCGATCACTGGATCGTCACCGACGTACGCGCCGACGGCGCCCTCTCGGTGCGGCACGCCACCTCACGGCTGCATACGACCCTGCCCGCCGACTACGTCACCGTGCACGTCGAGCTCGGCTATGCGTCCACGGTCCACACTGCGCAAGGCATCACCACCGACGTCGTCCACGGCATCGTCACTGGCACCGAGGACCGCCAGATGCTCTACACGATGCTCACCCGCGGCCGAGGCGAGAACCACGCCCACATCGTGCTCGGCACCGACGCCTCCCACGCACTGCCGTCGCCGGTGCTTGATCGTTCGCTCACTGCGACCGAGGTCCTCGAAGGCATCCTTGCCCGCGACGGAGCGGCGGTCTCCGCAACGTCGGTGCAGGCACGTGCCGCATCGCCCGCCGCACTGTTGCAGGACGCAGTTGCGCGGTACGCCGACGCTGTTGCTCTCGCAACATCGCAGTTGCGCGCCGAGCCTGCCGAGGACGGACCGCTCCCCTGGCTTGCCGGCATCCCGTCTGACGTGGCAGAGCTTCCGGGCTGGGGTCCGTACCTCGCCGCCCGATCCCGCCGAGTCATGTCATTGGCCGCCGAGGTGGCCGCCGACCCCGTGCTCCCGGAGTGGATGGATCGCTACGACGGCGACGTCCTCACTCCGGAAAGTGCGACCCGAGCTGGCCGTCTGGCGCGCAGCCACCGGTGTCCCCGATGACGAGCGCACGATGACCGGCTCCGTCGCACGCGACGACCGCGAGGCGTCGTACCACCGCCACCTCGCTCAGCGGATCGGTGCGAGGTATGGCGAAGCCGTGCAGGTCTGGGCAGACCGCATCGTCGAGTATGTCGGCACGCGCGACGAGCAGACGGCCGAGTTGGCGAAGTACCTCGACCAGCTCGCCCGCAAGGGCCTCGACACCGAGCGCCTCCTCGACCTCGCCGCCGCCCGCAAGCCCCTGCCCGTCGATCACCCGACGTCCGCGCTCGGCTACCGGGTCAAGGACCTCGCCACCCCGAGGAAGCGCCGCGCCCCGCGGAGCATCGACCCGTTCCCCGGCCCCAGCCACCAGTAATCCGGTCCTGAGCTGGGCATCTGACGGAATCCTGCTTGGATTGTTTACCCTGGGAGATACACTTCAAGCATGAAGTCGAAGGACGCCCTCCGCATACTCGCTGAGGTCACCGCCTACCAGTGGGGCATGGTGACGTCGGCGCAGGCCCGCACTTACGGCATCACCCGGCTCGATCTGTCTCGCCTGACCGACGCTGGGCATCTCAAGCGTCTCGCCCATGGCATCTACAAGGACTCAGGCGCGCCGAGCGATCAGTTCGAAGATCTCCGTGCGGCTTGGCTCAGCACCGATCCGAAGGTGATAGGCGAGGCCAGGCTCCTAGACCGTGCGAGTGGTGTCGTGATCGCTGGGGCCTCTGCCGCCCATCTTCATCAGGTCGGCGACCTGTGGGCAGGGCGCCACGACTTCGTGACCCCCAAGCGTCGACAAAGCCAGCGCGCCGAGATTCGCTACCGCCAGCGCGTTCTTGCTCCGGGTGACGTCACGCTTGCGGAAGGCCTTCCGGTGATGACGATTGAGCGAACGATCTCCGATCTCGTCGATGAGGTAGGTGACCTCAGCCTGGTCGCCGATGCACTTCGTGATGCCGCGCTACAGCGCAACCTCAACCTCAACCGGCTGCGGAAACTCCTCCAGCCTCTGGCTGAGCGCAACGGATTCAAGAGAGGCGACGGGAATGCCCTGCTCAACCGACTGCTGGAGATCGCTGGGCTCGATGCCGACACCGTCGCGCGACGAGTCGCGGCCGACGCTTCCCTTGGATCGCTCGTTGCCGCCAACTATCTCGGGGGGCTGAGCAAGGCAGATCTCGACCGGCTCGTAATGACGCCCGGGATGCAGCGGTCGATTCGCGCGATCCAGGACACTCTCGCTAAGACGCTTGCGCACTCACTGGCGCCCCAGATCGCCGCGATCAACGCAAGCGCCGACGCGATGATTGCCAACATCGTCAAGAGCGGAGCCCTCGACAGTGTCGCGAAGAGCCTCACGGACCAGCTCGTCACCAGCGATGCCATCAAGAACATGACTCAGGGCTGGGCGAAGACCCTCAGCGCCGGCTTCGCCATCAAGCCTGAAACGCTCGCCGCGATTCGTGCAGTGCAGAAGGTGCCCCATGGCCGAGCCTGAGCCCTACCCCACCTCGGGCGGTGTTGAGAACGCGGTCAAGGACGCGGCAAAGAAGGCCGCAGCCGCTGACCCCTCGCTCGACGTCAACAAGCGCATCCAACTGGAGTACTTCAACCGTTTCCTCAGTCGCGTGTTCTCCGAGGGTGAATCGCCTGGGTTTGATGGAGGCTCTCAATCCTGGGAAGGGATGAGGAGTTATGGCAGTGCAGAGGAAGTACAGCTTGGAGCTTCGTGAGCGGGGGACTCGGATGGCGTTGGAGGCGCGTCGGGATCGGGGGGCGAGGGTCGGCGCGATTCGGCGGATTGCGGATCAGTTGGGTGTGCGTCCGGAGGCGTTGCGGACGTGGGTCAAGCAGGCCGAGGTCGATGGCGGTGTCCGGGTGGGTACGACGACTGATGATGCGGCGCGGCTGGCGGTGCTTGAGCGGGAGGTTCGGGAGTTGCGGCGGGCGAATGAGATCTTGAAGACGTCTGCGGCGTTTTTCGCCGCTGCGGAGCTCGACTGCAAGGTCAAGTAGCCCAACGCGAGGTTCCGGTCGCGGTGGTCGTCGAGTACATCGATGTCCACCGCGACGGGTCGTTGAGGGCCACGAGCTCGGGGTCGAGCCGATCTGTCGCGTACTGGCTGATGCTGGTGTGCAGATCGCCCCGAGCAGCTACTACGCCGCTAAGAACAAGCCACCGTCGGCACGGGCGGTCCGTGACGCTGAGCTGGTCGAAGACATCGGGGCCGTCCATCAGGCCAACCTCGGTGTCTACGGTGCCCGGAAGATCCACGCCGAGCTCAACCGGCAAGGCGTCAAGGTCGCCCGCTGCACGATGGAGCGGCTGATGCGTCAGGTGAGTCTGCGTGGGATCGGGCGGGAGAAGACCCGCAAGACCACCATCAGCGAGGACGCTGAGACCGACCGGCCCACAGACCTGGTCAACCGGAGGTTCGTTGCAGCAGCTCCGAACCAGATTTGGGTAGCGCCGTGCTGACGCCGGCCACGCGATGACGAACTGGCTGATCATCGTGGGCAGCCGGTGGCCAGGTTGGCCAGGACCGCAAGACAGATCGGCCGGGGCGTCATGATCGATCCCCAGGGTGAGGAGCCGCCTTCTACACTTGCGCATATGGCCGTTGACCGCAGCGAGTTGCACCACCTTGTCGATGAGCTTCCCGACGACCAGGTGGCGTCTGCTGCGGACGAGTTGCCTACCGCGCGCACACACCGACCGCACGCGCCCAAGCCGCTGTCATGGATGGCGATGGGTCCGTCCAAGCACGCGGGTACCGACGACGCGCGCCGCGTCGACGAGATCCTTGCCGGAGATCGACCACCACGTCTGCGTTGAGCTGTTCACTGGACTTCATCTGGCGCGTCGACGCCTGATGCTGCCGACGACGGTGCTGTCCGAGGTGGGCCATCTCCTGGGCCGCGACCTCGGACCTCGTGGGGAGGCGCGATTTCTCCGCGCCATCTCGGACGGCGAGTTCGAGCTGGTGGACATCGAAGCTGAAGACATCGACCGAATGGCTGAACTCATCGAGCAGTACGCCGATTCGGGACTCGACACGACGGACGCCTCAGTGATCGCCGTGGCTGAGCGCCTCGGGATAAGCGAGGTGGCGACCCTGAATCGACGCGACTTCGCGTTCGTCCGACCGCGTCACGTCGGCGCGCTGACGCTCCTGCCGGAGCGCATCGCGTCAGCGTAGGTTGTCCTTCCTCGACAGCCACCCTCGACTTCATCTTTCGGTGAGAGATGGCAGAACCATGAGGCGTCCGAAACGCGGTTCGTCTCTCCGGAGCCCCGCACCGGAGAGCCGAACCTCTGCGTCTGACGGGTTAGGAAACGTCAAACCAATTGGCAAGCGC
>JBOFJB010000146.1:0-1955 GCA_051650465.1 Dermatophilaceae bacterium
AGGGCGGCCTGCTCGGCGGCCCGGGCGGCAGCCACCCGGTTGACGCCGAGCTTGCTGTTCTGGATCTGGTCGTGCAGCTCGATGAAGGCGTTCAGCAGCATCTCGGGCCGCGGCGGACAGCCGGGCAGGTAGATGTCGACCGGGATGATGTGGTCGACCCCCTGGACGATCGCGTAGTTGTTGAACATGCCGCCCGAGCTGGCGCAGACCCCCATCGAGATGACCCACTTGGGGTTCGGCATCTGGTCGTACACCTGGCGCACGACGGGCGCCATCTTGTTGCTGACCCGGCCGGCCACGATCATCAGGTCGGCCTGCCGCGGGGTGGCCGAGAACCGCTCCATGCCGAACCGGGCGATGTCGTAGTCGGGGGTGCCGACCGCCATCATCTCGATGGCGCAGCAGGCCAACCCGAAGGTGGCCGGCCACAGCGAGGACTTGCGCATGTAGCCCGCGACGTTCTCCAGGTTCGTCAGCACGAACCCCGCCGGCAGCTTCTCCTCCAGACCCATGGCTCAGACCTCCTCGGTGTGGGTGGTGGTCGTGCGTGCGGTGCGGACCGCGCGCGAGGCTCGCGTCGGGCGAACGGCGCGCGGCGTCATCCGTGCGATGCTCAGTCCCATTCCAGCCCCCCGCGCTTCCAGACGTAGGCGTAGGCCACGAACACCGTGGCGACGAACAGGACCATCTCGACCAGGGCGAACAGGCCGAGCTGGTCGAACGCCACGGCGAACGGGTAGAGGAACACCGACTCGATGTCGAAGATGATGAACAGCATCGCGGTGAGGAAGTACTTGATCGGCACGCGACCACCGCCGTCGGCCCGCGGGGTGGGCTGGATGCCGCACTCGTAGGCCTCGAGCTTGGCCCGGTTGTACCGCCGGGGCCCGACCAGCAGGCTGGTGCCCACCGACAGGGCCGCGAACCCGAAGCCCAGGACGAGGAGGATGAGGATGGGCACGTAGGGGTTGCTCATCGCCGTACGACTCCCCTTTCCGGAACCGGTTCGGTCGGGCCTGCGGGCGCCACGGGACGGGCGCGCGCCTTCGACATCCTAGGGGGACCCCCTACCCGCGCACCCGGGTGGCCGACACGGGGTCTCATGCGTTCGGGGCGAGGGTCGACAGTGCGTTGATGACCCGGTCGGATGCCGTGCGCCCGCCCTTGTCGGGCAGGTTCGCCATGAGCTTGAGCAGGAAGCGCATCAGGGTGGTGCGGGGCAGCCCGTACCGGGTGGCCAGCCGCATCACGTGCGGCTGCCCGATGGCGTGTGCGAACCACCGGCCGAGGGTGAAGTAGCCACCCAGCTCGTGCCGCATCACCTGCGGGTAGCGGGCGAGCACGCGCTCGCGGTGGGCGGCGCTGCCGCGGGCCAGCGCCTGGGCCACGAGCTCGGCCCCGAGCCGGGCGGCCTCGAGCGCGTAGTCGATCCCCTCGCCGTTGAACGGGTTGACCATGCCGCCGGCGTCGCCGACGAGGAGCACGCCGCCTTCGTAGAGCGGGGCGCGGTTGAAACCCATCGGCAGGGCGGCACCGCGGATCGGGCCGGCCGACTCGTCGTGGTCGAGCTGCCAGTCGGCGTCGATGTCGGCGACCCAGCGCCGCATGACGTCCTTGTAGTCGGTGGTCCGGAACGCCGACGTGGTGTCGAGCGTGCCGAGGCCGACGTTCGTGCGACCGTCCTCGAGCGGGAACAGCCAGCCGTAGCCGGGCATGAGGATGCGGTTTCCGGCGTCGTCGCGGGTCCACAGCTCGAGGTGGCTCTCGAGGTAGTCGTCGCGGCGGGGGGTCGTGTAGTACGCGCGCACCGCGACACCCATGACGCGGTCGGTGCGCTTCTCGCGGCCGAGGGCGGTGGCCAGCCGCGACGAGACGCCGTCGGAGGCGATCACGACCGGCGCCCGGACGGCGATGGTCTCGCCGGTGGCCCGGCCGCGCTCGTCGAGCCGCCGGGC
>JBOFJB010000147.1:0-8977 GCA_051650465.1 Dermatophilaceae bacterium
GGCCACCGAGGAGCAAGGCGACCACCCAGGCGACATCGATGCCCTGCGAGCCGAGAGCGACAAGGAAGCCGAGGCTCGCGGCGATCGCGACGAGGAACTCGCTGGTGTCGATGGACCCGATCACCTTGCGCGGTTCGAGACGGCCGCTGGCGAGGATCGCCGGCGTGCCGACCGGGCCCCAGCCGCCACCGCCGGTGGCGTCGACGAAACCGGCGAACAGGCCAAGCGGGCCGAGGAAGCGCCGGCGTAACGGCGAGCCGATCCGGTCGCGGCGAAGGCCCTTCACGGTGAATCGGACGAGGATGTAGATGCCGAGCGTGAGGAGGACGAGCGACATCACCGGGGCTGCGACGGAGGTGTCGAGGCTGGCGAGGAATGTCGCCCCGGCGAACGCCCCGACGGCTCCGGGGATGCCGATGCGCAGCACGACCTTCCAGTCGACGTTGCCGAACTTCCAGTGCGCCGCGCCGCTGGCGAGTGTGGTGCCGATCTCGGCGAGGTGCACGGTCGCGGACGCGGCCGCGGGGTTGGTGCCGATTGCGAGAAGCAGGGTCGTCGACGTGACGCCGTACGCCATGCCGAGCGAGCCGTCGACGAGTTGAGCGCCGAGGCCCACGAGAGCGAGAAGGACGAGACGCCGCACGGCGACCTCCTAGAGCGGTTGGGTGACTGGTTGTCCCTGCGTGGTGCGGCAGCCCGGCTGACGGGCCATTCACCTGATCGACATTGGTAACAAAACCTATCGACTAGGTCGGGATACTAGGCCAATGTGATCGTCAGGTCGTGAACTATCCCGATGTCCGGCCGATCGGACGACCCGCGGGCCGCCCCCGAGAGCAGTGGCAGGATGACGCCTGTGGATGTCTCCGCCCGCGCCGATTACGCCGTCCGGGCCCTGCTGGTGCTCGCCGAGGACACCGATCAGGCGAGTGCCCATCCCGCCGAAGAACTCGCCCGGCGTGCCGCGGTGCCGCCGAGGTTTCTCGAGGCGATTCTCGGTGACCTGCGCCGCGCCGGATTCGTTGCCAGCCGGCGGGGGAGTGGCGGCGGGTACCGGCTCGCGCAGGACCCCGCCGATGTGACGTTGGGCGCCGTGCTGCGTGCCGTGGATGGCCCGCTGGCCGAAGTGCGCGGACTACGGGTTCACGAGGCACGCTATGCCGGTCCTGCTGAGCACCTCGGCACGGTATGGGTGGCGGCCCGGGCGGCGCTGCGCGAGGTGCTCGATCGCACCTCGCTCGCCGACGTGCTGCACGGCGAGTTGCCCGACCATGTGCGGGAGATGGCCGAGGCTCCCGACGCCTGGCAGAGCCGCTGACGGCAAGGTGGCCCACCCGCCGTGGCCCGTGCGCCCGACTCGCCGCCCGCGACGGAACGCGGCACGCACCGCAGCGGGTGTCGTCTTCGGCGTCGTGGTTCCGCCCGCGACGCCCTCGGGGCGATGGACCGCGCTACGGCGTCATCCGAACTGGCCCGTGGGATTGTGTAGCCCAGTGTGGGTTGTGGCAGGCTGGCGTGCTGTACCCGTCCGGCCGGATGCCGCAGCCCCGCTGCGTGGGCCGTCTCGGACCGGACGCCTACACCCGAGCATCCGGCTCCCCGCGCAATCCCCCGCGGTCTCGCCGCGCTCGCGAATCACAAGGAGACCACACACGTGGCCGTAAAGATCCGCCTCAAGCGCATGGGTAAGATCCGCGCTCCCTTCTACCGCGTCGTGGTGATGGACTCACGCACCAAGCGTGATGGTCGAGCGATCGAGGAACTCGGCAAGTACCACCCGACCGAGGAGCCCTCGCTCATCGAGATCGACAGCGAGCGCGTCCAGTACTGGCTCGGCAACGGGGCACAGCCGACCGAGGCCACGCTGGCGCTGCTCAAGGTCACCGGTGATTGGCAGAAGTTCCGCGGTGAGCCGGGCGCCGAGGGCACCCTGAAGGTCAAGGAGCCAAAGCCACCGAAGAAGGACCTCTACGAAGCCGCTGTCACGGCGGCCGGAAAGAGCGCCGACGACACCACCGGCGCCACCACTGCTCGGAAGCGGTCCGCGAAGAAGGCCGCCCCGGCCTCCGACACTCCGCCCGCAAGTACCGCGACGGCTACGGATGACGCGGCGCCGGCCGAGACCGCGGCCGCTTCGGCTGAGACCGTCTCCGCTGACGCCGGTTCTGCGGATGCCCCCTCCGCAGAGCCAGCCATGAGTGCCGAGCCGGAGAGCCCGGCCAGCGACGCCGAGGCAAAGGACTCCTGACCGTGCTCGAGGAGGCCCTCGAGCACCTCGTCACGGGCATCGTCGACCATAAGGACGAGGTCCAGGTGCGCCGCAAGGAATTGCGTCGTGGTGAGGTTCTCGAAGTTCGGGTGCACCCGGACGACCTCGGTCGCGTCATCGGACGTTCGGGTCGCACAGCCAGCGCCCTACGCACGGTGTTGGGCGCCTTGGCGGGCGGCCGCCAGGTGCGTGTCGACATCGTGGACACCGACCGAGTGTCCTGACCGCCCAGGGCCAGGACCGGCTGTCACGGATGGGAGTCAGCGCACTCCTTCGAGCAGCGACGTTCCCGAGCGGCGACCTTCCGAAGTGAGATGTTTAGGATGCCGCGCGTGAGCACTGTGGTCGCCAGGGTCGGCAAGCCGCACGGGCTTCGTGGTGAGGTCACGGTGCGGCTGCACACCGATGATCCAGGGCGTCGGCTGGCCCTCGAGGCAGTCCTCGACACCGAGGCCGAGCCGGGCAGTGGGGTTCCCAGGCAGCTCACGGTGCGGTCGACGCGGGTGCACCGCGGCATCTGGCTCGTCGGGTTCCACGAGGTACCTGACCGCACCGGTGCGGAGAGCCTGCGCGGAACCAGCCTCGTCATCCCCGGAGACCACCCTGACGAGCCCAGCGACGACGACTCGTTCACTGAGGACCAACTCGTCGGTCTGCACGTCCTCGACCCGACCGGTGCTGACCTGGGCGTCGTGGTCGGCCTCCTGGTCGGTGAGATCCAGGACCGGCTCGTCATCCGCCTGCCGTCGGGCACCGAGGCTGAGGTGCCGTTCGTCGCGGCGCTGGTGCCGGAGGTCGACCTTGCCGCCGGCCGGGTGGTGGTCGACGCGCCGCCTGGGTTGCTCGACCTCGAGGTGTGACGTCGGTGCGCGTCGACGTCCTCACGATCTTTCCCGAGTACCTCGCACCCCTCGACTTGTCGCTGATCGGGAAGGCCCGTCGCGACGGCATCCTCGACCTGCGGGTGCACAACGTTCGCGATTTTGCCCACGACCGGCGTCGTACGGTCGATGACGCCCCGTTCGGCGGTGGTGCCGGGATGGTGATGAAGGCCCCGCCGTGGGCCGAGGCGCTCGGCGCTGTCGTCGCCGCCGGGTCGGGCGCGGGGACGACCGTGCCGCACCTGCTCGTTCCTGGCCCGGGGGGTGTGCCGTTCACCCAGGCGATGGCTCACGACCTGGCCGCCGAGCCGTGGCTCGCGTTCGCGTGTGGCCGCTACGAGGGCATCGACGAGCGGTTCGTCGACCACGCCGCGGCGCGGATGCCGGTGACGCCGGTGTCGCTTGGTGACTACGTCGTGAATGGCGGGGAGGTGGCGGTGCTTGCGGTGGTCGAGGCGGTGGCCCGGCTCCTGCCCGGCGTGGTCGGCAACGCCGAGAGCCTGGTCGAGGAGTCGCACGAGGGTGGCCTGCTCGAGCACCCGGTCTACACCCGGCCGGCGTCCTGGGACGACAGTGGCACCGTGCGGGAGGTGCCGCCGGTGCTGCTGTCCGGCGACCATGCGGCGATCGCGACGTGGCGGCACGAGCAGCGGTTGGCTCGTACCGCGGTGCGGCGGCCGGACCTGCTCGATGCGGCGGCGGCGTCATCCGGCCTCGGCGGTCTCGACGTGCGCCTGGCGACCGCGGCCGACGTGCCGGAGTTGCTTGTCCTCCAGCGGGCGTGTTGGTTGCCCGAGGGGCAACGGGCCGGCAGTTGGACGATCCCGCCGCTCGACGAGCCGCTCGAGGTAGTGGCGGCGTCGCTGCGCGAGTGGACGACCTGGGTGGTGCGCTCCCAGCGGGCCGACGGCACGTCCGGTCGGTTGGTCGGCTCGGTACGGGGGCGTGTGCGTCCGGATGACGAACGGGCTTGGGAGACAGGCCGACTCATGGTGACCCCCGATCTGCAAGGACGTGGCCTCGGGCGTGACCTGCTCTCGCTTTCCGAAGCGGCGGCGCCGGGATCGGTGGCGACACTGTGGATCAATACCGGCGCGTTCGGTGAGAGCAACCTGCGCCGCTATCTCCGGGCCGGCTACCGGCGGACTCCGGGCGAGGGCGCCGTTCCGGGCACCGTCGATCTCATCAAGCATCGGCCCCGCTGACCGCGGTCGGGCGCTGGCCGCGGTCGAGCGCCGATCCCTATCGACCTTCGCTGGTGGGTCGCCACAGCACGGTCGGCGACGACCGGCCTGCCGCGAAGTGGCGCGTAGTGCATCCCGCCAGCGCGGCGTCGTGATTTCTCCCAGCCTGCGGCGCTCTGGCACACTTGCCGCGACGCCCACCTCGCAATGCCCCCGCCACAGGGGGAGTGCCTCGGACCCCGTCTGAATATGCATGTGGCCATGGTCGTCCTCGTTGCGACGGCGACCCTGCGTCCGTACGAGCCAAACGTCAGTACTCACACACCGCGGGTGACCTGTGGCAGGCCGCGAGAAAGCGATTGCGTCATGCAGCGTTTCGACGATCTCGACCGTGCATCGATGAAGACCGACATCCCGGCCTTCCGCGCCGGCGACACTGTCAAGGTCCATGTCAAGGTGGTTGAAGGGACCCGGTCCCGAATCCAGGTCTTCCAGGGGGTCGTCATCCGGCGGCATGGTGGCGGGGTCGGTGAGACCTTCACCGTGCGGAAAGTCTCGTTCGGTGTCGGCGTGGAACGTACCTTCCCGTTGCACACCCCGATCGTCGACCTCATCGAGGTCGTCACCCGCGGCGACGTGCGGCGCGCCAAGTTGTACTACCTTCGCGACCTGCGGGGTAAGGCAGCCAAGATCAAGGAACGGCGCGACACGCCGGCTGCGCACTGAGCCGATGCTGCGGGATGCCGCAGCGCCCACCTCGGGACGTGCCGACATCCGGCGACTAGGCTCGCATGATGAGCGCGCGCCGGCAGGCCGAGCCCACCGCGGCGACCCCGGCCGGCCGGGGTAGTCGCCACAATCGAGTTCTGCTGCTAGTGGCCGTCGCGGTTGTCCTCGCCGCGAGCATCCAAGCGTTCGTCGTGCAGACCTACGTCGTCCCGTCGGCTGCCCTGTCCCCGACCGTCGAACCCGGAGAGCGTCTAGTCGTGTGGAAGATGCGAAGCGCACCCGAACCCGGCGACCTGGTCGTCCTCGATACGACCGATGCCGTGGATGCTGAGCCGACGACGCCGATCGACGACGGTCCGGTCGGCCGCGTCCTCACGACCACGGCTGGCTGGCTGGGCGTCGATATCGGAGCCCGAAGTCGGCTCGGCGTCGTCACCGAGGCCGCCACGGAACGGGTCACGGTGCGCGCACCGGATGAGCGTGCTGTTGACTCTCGGGACGTCGTCGGTACGGCGGTGTGGCGGCTCTGGCCGCTTGATCGTTGTGGAAGAGTCCGTTCGGTGGGAGGAGTTCGGTGAGCGCTGAGCCCGATGAGGCCCCCCGCGAACTCACGGACGGTGGAGAGTCCACCCGGCCCATGGAGCGGCCTACCCGCTGGTCCGCCACACCCCGACACGCGGAGGCGGACGGTGCTGTCGTCGGTCGCGCTCAGCGGCACCGCGGCACGCGCACGGGCCTCGGCGGGTCCATGCCCCGGGGCGGTGTTGGCGGTGCCCGACACCAACTGCTCTCTGGTGCACTGGTGATCGTCCGCGAGGTCGTCCTCGTCCTCGCCCTCGCCCTGATCTTGTCGTTCGTGGTCAAGACGTGGTTCGTCCAGGCGTTCTTCATCCCGTCTGGGTCAATGGAGGACACCCTCGGGGTCGGGGATCGAGTGATCGTTTCCAAACTGACTCCAGGGCCGCTCGACCTGTCCCGTGGCGACGTCATCGTGTTCGAGGACCCTGGCGACTGGTTGGCGGCACCGCCGCAGGCCGAGCAGGGCGGCATCCCTGGGACGGTGGGTAGCGTGCTTCGCTTCGTCGGGCTGCTGCCCAGCGAGAGCGAGAACCACCTCATCAAGCGAGTGGTCGGTCTCCCCGGAGACCGGGTCGCGTGCTGCGACGACGAGCGGCGGCTGGTGGTCAACGGCGCACCGGTGGATGAGGTGTACCTCAAGCCCGGCGACGTGGCCAGTTCGCTCGCCTTTGACGTCACCATCCCGGATGGTCGGGTGTGGGTGATGGGCGACCATCGCAGCGACAGTGAGGACTCGCGGTTCCACGACCCGCCGGGTAACGGTTCCGCAGGTTCGGTCCCTGTCGACAACCTCACCGGACGTGCGGTCGCCGTAGTCTGGCCGCTAGGCCGCATGTCGTGGCTGTCCGACTACGCCGAGACGTTCGCCGACGTCCCGACCCCTCGGATGGCGCCGTGACGCCCGCGGTCTCCCGCCGGCCGAGCCTCCGGGTCGAGCGCGCGCTCCAGCGTGACGGCCACCGGGTTCTCGTCGGGATGGACGAGGTCGGCCGTGGCGCGCTCGCCGGCCCGGTCACCGTCGGCGTGGTCGTCATCGACGAGCGGTGCCGCTCCGCTCCCCAGGGAGTGCGTGACTCCAAACTGCTCCAGCCGACTGCGCGCGAGCGGCTGGTGCCTCGGATCGAGAAGTGGGCACTCGGACACGCGGTCGCTCACGCGTCGGCTGCCGAGGTGGATGAGGTCGGTGTGCTCGCTGCCTTGCGGCTAGCTGGTCTGCGGGCCCTCGCGGCACTCGACGTCCGGCCGCACCTCATCATCCTCGACGGACACTATGACTGGCTCACCGCACCAGAGGAGGTCGGGCTCCTCGCGACCATGCGGGAGCACAGGTCGACGCCACCGGTGACGACGATGGTCAAGGCTGACCTCAGATGCTCGTCGGTAGCCGCCGCGTCGGTGCTCGCCAAGGTTGCCCGGGACCGTGTGATGGTCCGCCTCGGTACGGACCTGCCCGAGTACGGCTGGGTGGAGAACAAGGGCTACGCAACTCCAGACCACCGTGCCGCGCTCCAAGGTCGCGGACCGTCGGTCTGGCATCGCACGTCCTGGCGCCTACCCGGTGTCGTGGACGATGAGGTCGCGGGAGCGGGAGCGCGATGAGTTCGGAGGACCTCGAGAAGTACGAGAGCGAGGCCGAGCTCGCGCTCTATCGCGAGTATCGCGACGTCGTCGGTCTGTTCACGCACGTCGTCGAGACCGAGCGACGTTTCTACCTGTGTAACAGCGTCAATGTGGCAGTGCGTAGTGACGGCGGCGAGGTGTTCTTCGACGTCACCATGCACGACGCCTGGGTCTGGGACATCTACCGGCCTGCGCGGTTCGCGAAGACCGTACGGGTCGTGACCTTCAAGGACGTCAACGTCGAGGAACTCGCCAAGAGCGAACTCGACGTGCCCAAGGGCGAGTTCTAGGCCGCGTGCCTTCGGCGACGAGGGTGTCGCACCGGGTGCGGGCACCGGGACACCTCGATGTCCACAAGGGTGGTCGAGGTGGGCACCTCGTCCACAGTTCTGGCATGACCGGCAGCGCGCGGTGGTCCTCGTCCGCCGGGACGGGCTTGGCTGTCGTCCATGCCCACACCCGCCGACCGTGTCAACTCCGACCGCGCCGAAGCCGACCGTGCTGTCGTCACTCGGTCCGGCGTCCGCTACGACCGTGCGACATTGGGTCGCTACGGGGAGCGACTTGCTGAGCGGTACCTGCAGGACATCGGCCTTCAGGTGGTGGACCGCAACTGGCAGTGCGAGCACGGCGAGATCGACATCGTCGCTCTTGACGCCGGCTGCCTCGTGGTGTGCGAGGTGAAGGCGCGTAGTTCGACCGGTTACGGCTCGCCCGTCGAGGCGGTCACGGTCGCCAAGGTACTTCGGCTTCGACGGTTGGCCGCGGCGTGGCTAGCGAGCCACGAGGTGCATCGCGACCAGGTGCGGATCGACGTCGTCGGCGTGCTCTGCCAACCCGGATGCCGGCCGGTGCTCCGGCATGTTGTCGGGGTTGGCTCGTGACGTTCGGTCTGGGCCGCACCCGGGCCGTGGCGTTACTCGGGCTGGAGGGGGCGATGGTTGACGTCGAGGCCCACATCGGTTCCGGCCTCCCGCACTTCTCGGTTGGCGGCTTGCCCGATGCGGCGTGCGCAGGCGCACCGGATCGGATCCGTCCCGCAGCAGCGACCGCTGGTACCCCGGTGCCGCCACACCGGGTCACGGTCAACCTCTCGCCGGCGTCTATCCCCAAGCGAGGAGCCGGCTTCGACCTACCCATCGCCGTCGCGGTACTCAGCGCCGCTGGCGTCATCCGGTCGGGCCTGGCTGCCGAGACCGTCCATCTCGGCGAGCTTGCGCTCGATGGCAGCATCCGCGGGGTCCGCGGCGTGCTACCGGCTGTCCTGGAGGCCGGTCGACGTGGTGTCCACCGCGTCGTCGTACCCCGCGAGAACGTTGCTGAGGCGCAACTGGTCGAGGGGGTAACGGTTCACAGTGCGTCGACGCTGACTGAGGTGGTCGGGTGGTACCGGTCGGTCGAGTTCGGTGGCGCGCTGCCGCCCGCTGAGGAGGTGAGGTGCCTGTCTGGCCCGGCTCCGGTTCGCGGTGACCTTGCCGATGTCGTCGGCCAGTCGGAG
The DNA here is from genome assembly GCA_051650465.1 of Dermatophilaceae bacterium. Lineage (GTDB taxonomy): Bacteria > Actinomycetota > Actinomycetes > Actinomycetales > Dermatophilaceae > JBOFLG01. The sequence goes on from JBOFJB010000147.1 coordinate 8,761, forward strand.
GCTCGGCAGGCACTCGAACTTGCCGCTACCGGTGGTCACCACGTTTACCTGACGGGCCCGCCGGGCGTCGGCAAGACGATGCTCGCGGAGCGTCTGGTGACCATCCTCCCGCCGCTGGCCCGCGACGAGGCGTTGGAGGTCCACGCCATCCGGTCCCTCACCGGGCAGGTCGGTGACATCTCCGCCCTTGACCTCACGCCACCGTTTGTCGCCCCGC
>JBOFJB010000148.1:0-2267 GCA_051650465.1 Dermatophilaceae bacterium
AGGTCGTGGGCCGAGCCGACGATGAAGTCCTTGCGCGGTCCGACGTCGCCGCCCATGAGGAGCTCGAACACCGTTGTCGCCGACTCCAGGTCCGAGAGGGTGACCTTGCGCAACGTGCGGTGCCGCGGGTCCATCGTCGTCTCGGCGAGCTGGTCGGCATCCATCTCACCGAGCCCCTTGTACCGCTGCAGCGGCTTGACCTTCCGTCCCCGCTTGGCCAGCGACGCCATGGTGCGCCGCATCTCGGCCTCGGAGTAGGTGTAGACGACCTCGTTGGCCTTCGAGCCGGCGTTCACGACCTCGATCCGGTGCAACGGGGGCACCGCCGCGTACACGCGGCCCGCCTCGACGAGCGGGCGCATGTACCGGAAGAACAGGGTGAGCAGGAGCGTACGGATGTGCGCCCCGTCGACGTCGGCGTCGGTCATCACGATGATCTTTCCGTACCGCGCCGCGTCCAGGTCGAACGTGCGGCCCGAGCCGGCGCCGATCACCTGGATGATCGCCGCGCACTCCGCGTTGCCGAGCATGTCGGTGACCGACGCCTTCTGCACGTTGAGGATCTTGCCGCGGATGGGCAGCAGTGCCTGGTGGTCGCTGCTGCGCGCCAGCTTGGCGGTGCCGAGCGCGCTGTCCCCCTCGACGATGAAGAGCTCGGTGCGCTCGACGTCGGTGCTGCGGCAGTCGGCGAGCTTGGCGGGAAGCGAGGAGGACTCGAGCGCGGTCTTGCGCCGCTGGGTCTCCTTGTGCAGTCGCGCGCTGATGCGCGACTTCATCTCGGCGGTGACCTTCTCGAGCAGCAGTGCCGCCTGCTGCTTCTCGCCGCGCCTGGTCGACACCAGCCGAGCTGTGAGCTCCCGCTCGACCACCCGGGCCACGATCGCACGCACCGCGGCGGTGCCCAGCACCTCCTTGGTCTGGCCCTCGAACTGCGGCTCGGCGAGCCGTACGGTGACCACCGCGGTGAGACCGGCGAGCACGTCGTCCTTCTCCACCTTCTCCGAGCCGATCTTGAGCTTGCGCGCGTTGGCACCCAGCTGGGTACGAAGCACCTTGAGCAGTGCCTGGTCGAAGCCGGCGAGGTGGGTGCCGCCCTTCGGCGTGGCGATGATGTTGACGAAACTGCGCATGGTCGTGTCGTAGCCGGTACCCCAGCGGAGGGCGACGTCGACGGCGCACTCGCGGTCGACCTCGGTGGGCGTCATGTGGCCCTTGCCGTCGAGCACCGGCACCGTCTCGGTGAAGGTGCCGCTGCCCTCGAGCCGCCAGACGTCGGTCAGCGGGGAGTCCGGCGCGAGGAACTCCGCGAACTCGGCGATGCCGCCGTCGTGGAGGAACACCTCCGAGGTCGGCTGCTCGCCTCGCTCGTCACGGATGACGAGACGCAGCCCCGGGACGAGGAACGAGGTCTGCCGGGCCCGTGCGGCCAGCCCCTCGACATCGACGGCCGCGTCGCGGAGGAAGATCTGCGGGTCGGCCCAGTAGCGCACCCGGGTGCCGGTGACGCCACGCTTCGCCCGGCCCGTGACCTCGAGCTCGCTGTTGTCGGTGAACGGGGTGAACTCGTGCTGCGGATCCTTCGTCGCCGCTGCACCGGCAAGGTCGGAGAACATGCCCGGCTCGCCGCGCCGGAAGCTCATCGCGTAGGTCCGACCGCCACGGTCGACCTCCACGTCGAGACGGGCCGAGAGCGCGTTCACGACCGAGGCGCCGACACCGTGCAGCCCCCCGGACGCCGTGTAGGAGCCGCCGCCGAACTTCCCGCCCGCGTGCAGCCGGGTGTACACGAGCTCGACGCCGGTGAGGCCGGTGCGCGGCTCGATGTCGACCGGGACGCCGCGGCCGTTGTCGCGCACCTCGACCGAGCCGTCCTGGTGGAGGACCACCTCGACGGAGTCGCAGTGCCCGCCGAGTGCCTCGTCGACCGCGTTGTCGATGATCTCCCAGAGACAGTGCATCAGGCCGCGCGAGTCGGTGGAGCCGATGTACATCCCAGGGCGCTTGCGCACCGCTTCGAGCCCTTCGAGGACCTGCAGGTGGTGGGCGGTGTACTCGGACGCGGACTTGCTCGTGGCGGTCTTCTTGGCTGCGGTCGTCGGCACGTCAGGAGGGTAGCCGCCGACCTCCACCTCGACCGACAGGCACACCGAGCCGTCCGGATGAGGACCGCTCCCCCGAACAGGTCGCGAGCCGGGCCCGGCCGGACAGAGATTCGACATGACCGACGCCACGTCAGGGGTGCTGCGTCACGGGAAGGACTCGGCATG
>JBOFJB010000149.1:0-9081 GCA_051650465.1 Dermatophilaceae bacterium
GTGTCGACATGGAGCACCGGGAACGGGATGCGCGCCGGCGCGAAGGCACGCTCGGCCAGCGAGAGCATGACGATGGAGTCCTTACCGCCGGAGAACAGCAGCACCGGCCGCTCGAACTCGGCGACGACCTCGCGGATGATGAAGATCGCCTCGGACTCGAGAGCGTCCAGGTGGCTCAACTGGTATGGATGGCTCGTCATGTCGACGGGTCCCTTTCGACGGTGCGGATGGCATCGAGAACGGTGCTCGCCACATCGGTGTGAGCGATGACCAGGTCGGGCAAGCGCGGGTCGCGCTGGTTGTACACCAGGGCCGAGCCGTCGGTGCGGCTGGTGTGCAGGCCCGCAGCGGCGGCCACCACCACCGGTGCGGCGGAGTCCCATTCGTACTGGCCGCCGGAGTGCACGTAAGCGTCGGCCGTGCCGTCGAGAACAGCGGTGGCCTTGATGCCAGCCGAACCCATCGGGACCAGTTCGGCATCAAGCCGCTCGGCCAACTCGACCACGAATGCCGGTGGCCGAGTGCGACTCACCGCGAGCCGGATGACGCCGGGGCGCCGGTCGGGCACGACCGGCGGGGCGCCGGTGAACACGATGTCACCGCGGGCCGGTCGCGCGACCGCGCCGGCGACCAGCCGGCCCCGTTCCCACAGCGCCACGTGCACGGCCCAGTCGTCGCGCGGCACCTCACCGAACTCGCGGGTGCCGTCGAGCGGGTCGATGATCCACACCCGGTCGGCGGCGAGCCGCCGGTCGTCATCCGGGCTCTCCTCGCTGAGCACGGCATCGCCAGGACGCAACTCGTGGAGCAGCCCGAGCAGCAGCGCGTTCGAGCGCCGGTCGCCCTCGGCTCGCAGGCCCGCCGCATCGCCGGCCCAACTGGTGCGGAGCCCGAGCAGCAACTTCCCGGCCTGGTCGGCGAGTTGGTGGGCCAGCAGGTGGTCGGTGTCCGTGGAGGGGGCCGGCTCGGAACCGCCCGGGCGCCGTGGTGCGGTCATCAGTAGGCCCCCCGCCCCTTGAAGACCGCCTTGACGGTGCGCATGAGGATCTGGGCGTCGACCGACAGCGACCAGTTGTCGACGTACCACAGGTCGAGGCGAACCGAGTCGACCCAGGAGAGGTCGCTACGGCCGGAGACCTGCCATAGACCGGTCATGCCGGGACGCACACGCAGCCGGCGCACGGTGTCGGCCTCGTAGGTGTCCACCTCACGGGTGAGCGCGGGCCGCGGCCCGACGAGTGACATCTCACCGAGGACGACGTTGACCAACTGGGGGAGTTCGTCCAGTGAGTACCGCCGCAGAAACGCGCCGACACCGGTGACCCGAGGGTCGTGGCGGAGTTTGAAGAGTGTCTCGTTGCCATCGTGCCCGTCGGCCAGGGTCGGCACCCAGCCGTCGGCGTCGAGGCACATCGTGCGGAACTTGAGCATCGTGAAGACCCGGCCTTCCTCCCCGACCCGGCGCTGACGGAACAGGGCCGGCCCAGGCGAGTTGTACCGCACCGCCACGGCCACGGCCAGCAGCACAGGTGCCAGCACCAGCAGTGCAGCGAGCGCAGCCACCCGGTCCACGACGAGTTTCGCCCCGTACTTCACCCCACTGCTCACCGGCCGCTCGACATGCAGCATCGGTAGCCCGCTGGCACGCCGCAGCGAGAGCCGCGGTCCGGCCACCTCGACGATGCCCGGAGCGATGAGGAGGTCGACATCGCGCTGCTCGAGCGCCCAGCCGAGCCGGCGCAACGCCTGACCGGACATCGTGGGACTACTCGCCACCGCCACCACCTCGGCACCGACCCGGTCGACAGCCGCAAGCGTGCCGGCCTCGTCGCCGAGCACCGGCAGCGAGGCGAACTCCGACGATGCCACCACCGGATCGTCCGGGTTGCTGACACACACCCCGACGACCCGCATGCCGGTCGTCCGCGGCGAGTGCGCGATGCGGTCGGCGCAGTCGAGCACGGCGCGGGCCTCACCGACGAGCACGGTGCTGTTGAGGCACAGCCCGCGGTCGCGCGCCACGGCCAGATGGCGGCGAAGCAGCCACCTCGACGCCATCGTGGACACCACCATGGTCGGAACCGCCACAAGAAGGACACCGCGGGAGAACTGGAGTTGGAGAGCGAACGACGCGATGGCGACGCCGGCAACCAAGGTCACCGCCCCCTGGCTTACCGCGCGGTACTCCTCCGGGCCGGCCCCGATGTAGCGCGGCGCGTAGGCGCCATGCCGCGCGAGCACGACCAGCCAGGCACCTGCGAGGACGAGCACCGTCGCCTGCATCGCGTCCGTGGACCCCCACAGTGCGGCATCCTCACCGAACACCGCCTCGCGACACCAGATGCCGGCGACCAGACCAGCCACGGCCGAGAACGCGTCGGCCAACATCGTCCGCGTCCGGTGGCGTCGCTGCCACTCGGCGACGCCGGGCCGCACCCGACCATGACCGAAGGCGGCGACGTCGATGTGGGCGATCGCACGTCGCGCGCTGGTGAACCCTCGGGGTCTGGTGTCCGGGACGGTGCTCACCGCCGGACCCGCCGACATCCGACCCCGGCGCGTCGTGCCGGCCGGAGACGCCGGGTGGCACGAAGGCCTGGCGCGCCCAGGGCAGTGTCAGCGATGAGGTCGAGATGCGTGCAGCCTCGGGCGTGAGCCCGGCGTCGAACGCGAAAACTCTGCGATGTAGCCATCGAACAATCGACCCCTGCTATCGATGTAGTCCGACTCCGGCGACCCGGCGGTCCGTGGACCTGGGGAACACCTGTCGAAAGCCACTGGGTCCTGCTCCCGAGCGGCGAGGTAAACGATAGGAGATAGCCGACCGGCCAGCGAGACGAACGAGGCGAACACCAGCCATTTGGCTAGCCGGCCATCAGCCGAACAGCCGATAGCGCCGCACTGCCTCGCGGATGTGCGCGGGATCCCGGCCGGGCGCAACGACCTCCGATTGGCCACCAGCGGTCCGGCTTCTCAGGTGAGCGACCAGAACATCGCCTGGACGTTTGCCCTCGACCGACTGCTTCGAGGCGCTACGTCCTCGCCCCACGATCCGACCGACTCACCGCCAGTCCATCCGGTGCCCGCGTTCGACGCGACCACCGGGCACGATGAGGGCGTGGCCGAGATCGCGTTCGAGCGGGACGGCTCGCTCGTCACGGTGATCGTCGACGGCCAGCCGCAGTCCGCGGTGGATCTCGGCGACCCCGAGCGGCTCGACTTCGAGTACGTGCAGCACCTCGCCATGTGTCTCGACGCACTCTCGTCGCCCGGCGTCATCCGAGCCACCCACGTGGGCGGCGCCGGGCTGACCCTGGCCCGATGGGTCGCCCACACCAGGCCGAGCTCGCCCCAGGTGGTGCTCGAACCGGATGCCGCGCTCACCGACCTCGTGCGCGCCGAGTTGCCGCTGCCGCGTGGGCACCGCATCCGGGTGCGGCCGGTACGGGGCGAGGCCGGCATCCACGATCTGCGCGACGGGTCGGCCGACGTCGTGGTCGTCGACGCCTATGCCGGTGGCCGGGTGCCCGCGGAGCTGACCGCGGTGGAGTGGCTCGAACAGCTCCGCCGGGTGCTGGTGCCGGGTGGGCTGGTGCTCGCGAACCTCGCCGACGAGCCGGGGCTGCGCTACGTGGCGCGAGTGGCGGCCGGCGCCCGGACGGTGCTGGGCTACGTCGCGGTGGTCGGACTGTACGAGGTGCTCAAGAACAAGCGGTTCGGCAACGCGGTGCTCGTGGCCTCGACCGGCCCGCTCGACCTCTACCGGCTGCGCCGGGCCGCGGCGTCCGCCCCACTGCCCACCGGCGTGCTATCCGGGCCGGACCTCGCCCGCCGGCACCCCGGCATCCGCCCGTTCAGCGCTGCGGATGACGACCTCGCACCCTCGCCGGAACCCCCGCCGCGCGACTTGTGGCGCCGGCGCTGAGGCCGGTCGGGCACGATGCGCAACCGACGTCCGTGCCGTTCGGTCTCGATGGGCTCGCCGGTGGCGAGCACCTCGTCGAGGATGCGGTAGACGTTCTGCCGCAGCGCGGATGCCGTGAGGACCATGACTCGACGATGACATACACCGCATGTCGATGGCGTGCGCCGCTCACGACCCGAGCGTCGACGGGTCGGCGTTGGCACCGCACACGAGCACACAGACCCGCTCACCGGTATCCGGCACGACGGCCCCGGTGAGCAGGGCGGCGAGCGCGGTGGCCCCGCCGGGCTCGGCCGCCACCCGGGCCTCGCGCCACAGCCACTTCCGGGCGGCCTCGATCGCGTCGTCGACCAGGACCGACCGCATGCCGGTGCGGCGGGCGACGTCGAACGCGATCGACCCCACCGTGCTCGCACCGAGCGAGTCGCTGGCTGTGCCGGACGGTGAGATGACGACCGGAGCACCTTGTGCCAGAGCGGCATCCAACGCATTGCAGGTCACCGGCTCGACAGCGACGACCGACGTGTCCGACCCGGCGAACCAGGTGGCGATGCCGGCCGCAAGCCCACCACCGCCCACCGCGACGAGCACGGTGTCGGGATGCACCTGGTGCTCGATCTCGAGGCCCACCGTGCCCTGTCCGGCCACCGTCCCGGGAGTGTCGTAGGCATGCACGCCGAGGGCGCCGGGCCGCGCGGCATCGTCGGCGCTGGCCGCGAGCGCGTCGGCGTAGCCCGCTCCCATCTGCACCACCTCGGCACCCAGCGCCCGGATGCCGTTGACCTTCACCGCGGGCGCCGGTTCAGGCACGAACACCCGAGCGGGGATACCGAGTTCGCGGCCGACGTAGGCCACGGCCAGCCCGTGGTTGCCGCCGGATGCCGTGACCAGCAGTGCCGGGCGCTCGGCCGCCGACAGCACCGAGGTGAACGCGCCGCGGGGCTTGAAGGACCCGGTGTGCTGGAACAACTCGAGCTTGAGCGTCACGCGCTGCCCGCCGGGCAGGTCGACGTCGAGGACCGGCGTGCGGCGGACCCGGCCGTCGATCATCGCCATCGCCCGGGTGACGTCGTCGCGGGTCACCGACGGCATGCTCTCGACCGCGCTCGTCATCAGCCCACCCAGACGCGGGCGTTGCGGAACATCCGCAGCCACGGACTGTCCTGCTCGACAGGTGCCGAGGTCCAGGACAGCTGCACGTTGCGGGCGACCCGCTCGGGGTGCGGCATCATCGCGGTGAACCGCCCGTCGGGCGTTGTGACCGCGGTGAGCCCGTCCGGAGAACCATTGGGGTTGAACGGGTACCGCAAGGCCGGCTTGCCGTGGTGGTCGACGAACCGCACCGCCCGCTTCACCCGGCCGGCGTCGCCGCGTGCCGAGAAGTCGGCGAACCCCTCGCCGTGGGCGACGGCGATCGGCATCCGGCTACCGGCCATGCCAGTGGTCAGCACCGACGGCGAGTCGAGCACCTCGACCATGGTGAGGCGCGCCTCGTACTGCTCCGACCGGTTGCGGGTGAACCGCGGCCAGGCGTCTGCGCCCGGGATGAGGTCGGCGAGCGCGGCAAACATCTGGCAGCCGTTGCAGATGCCGAGCCCGAAGGTGTCATCGCGGGAGAAGAACGCCGAGAAGGCTTGCGTCAGAACAGGATTGAACAGCACCGACCGGGCCCAGCCCTCGCCGGCACCCAGGGTGTCACCGTAGGAGAACCCCCCCGCTGCAACCAGACCGACGACCTCGGCGAGGTCGAACCGGCCGGCGTGCAGGTCGGTCATGTGCACGTCGTAGGCGTCGAACCCGGCGCGGTCCAGCATGAACGCGGTCTCGACGTGGCTGTTCACGCCCTGCTCCCGGAGCACCGCGACCTTAGGCCGGATGCCGCGCGCCACGAACGGCGCGGAGACGTCGTCGGTGGGGTCGAAGGCCGGCGCGACGACAAGCCCGGGGTCGTCGCCGGCACCGAACGCCTCATGCTCCTCGTCGGCGCAGGTCGGGTTGTCGCGCAACGCGGTGATGCGCCAGGACACCTCGTCCCAGGTGCGGGCGAGGCCGCGAACCGGCTCGTCGAGCACGGTCTCGGCGCCGGCCGAGACGCGCACCCTGCGGTCGCCGCTTCCGGGCCGGACGTCGGATGACGCCGAGCCGACCACGCGCGACATCTCGCCCAGCCCGTGCTGACTCAGCACGGCCAGCACATCATCAGTCAAGCCAGCCGGTACGCCGAGAACCACACCGAGCTCCTCGGTGAACAGTGCTGCGAGAGAGCCGACCTCGGCGCTCACCCCGACACCACCAGCGAACGCCATCTCGCACAGGGCCGCCCACAGCCCGCCGTCGGACCGGTCGTGGTACGCGGTGACGAGACCACTGTCGCGCAGTTCGGCGAGCGCCGCGGCGAGCGCCACCAGGCGCGACGGGTCGTCGAGATCGGGCACCTCGCCGCCGAACTCCCCGCGCACCTGGGCCAGCACCGACCCGCCGAGCCGGTCGCGCCCGGCGCCGAGATCGACGAGCACCAGGGCCGAGCCGCCGCGCAGCTGCGGCGTCCAGGTGCCGCGCACGTCGGGCAGCGACGCGAACGCGGTGACCACGAGCGACACCGGCGACACGACCGAGCGCTCCTCGCCGGATGCCGGGTCGGCCCACCGGGTGCGCATCGACAGTGAGTCCTTGCCGACCGGCACCGACACCCCGAGCGCGGGGCACAGCTCCATCGCGACGGCCCGCACCGTGTCGTAGAGCGCGGCGTCCTCGCCCGGTTCGCCACACGCGGCCATCCAGTTGCAGGACAGCTTGATTCCCGCCAAGGCCGGCACCGGCGCCGCCAGGAGGTTGGTCAGCGCCTCGCCGACCGCCATCCGCCCGGATGCCGGGCCGTCGACCGCCGCGAGCGGCATCCGCTCACCGCTCGCCATGGCCTGCCCGGCGAACCCGACATGGTCGGACAGCGTCACCGCCACGTCGGCGACCGGCACCTGCCACGGCCCCACCATCTGGTCGCGGTGCGTCAACCCGCCCACGGTGCGGTCGGCGATGGTGACGAGGAACCGCTTCGAGGCCACCGTCGGATGACGCAGCACGGCGTGGGCGGCATCCCGGACGTCGAGCCCGTCGAGCGAGATCGGCGCCACCGACCGGGGCACCCGGGTGACGTCGCGCGTCATCCGCGGCGGCTTGCCGAGCAGCACCTCCATCGGCATGTCCACCGGGCGGTCGTCGCCGGGCGCGTCGTCGGGGCCGGGCGCGAGCACGAGCTGCCCGTCGTCACGGGCGACGCCCACCACGGCGTACGGGCAGCGCTCGCGAGCGCACAGGGCCGCGAACGCCTCGAGCGACTCGGGCGCGATGGCCAGCACGTACCGCTCCTGGGACTCGTTGCACCACACCTCCTTCGGCGCCAGGCCGGACTCCTCCAGCGGTACGGCGGAGAGGTCGAAGCGCGCCCCGAGCCCGGCGCCGTCGACCAACTCGGGGAAGGCGTTCGACAGCCCGCCGGCCCCGACGTCGTGGATGGCGAGCACCGGGTTGGCCGCGCCCAGGCTCCAGCAGTGGTTGACCACCTCCTGGGCGCGCCGCTGGATCTCGGGGTTGCCGCGCTGCACCGAGTCGAAGTCGAGCTCGGCCGCGTTGGTGCCCGACGCCATCGAGGATGCCGCGCCACCACCCATCCCGATGCGCATGCCCGGACCGCCGATCTGCACGAGCAGGGTGCCGGGCGAGAACGCCACCTTCGCGGTCTGCGAGGCGCTGATCGCGCCGATGCCGCCGGCGCTCATGATCGGCTTGTGGTAGCCACGGTGGATGCCGTCGACGGTCTGCTCGTAGACCCGGAAGAACCCGCCCAGCCCGGGCCGGCCGAACTCGTTGTTGAACGCCGCCGCACCGATCGGCCCGTCGAGCATGATGTCGAGCGGCGTCGCGAGATGGGCGGGCGAGCCGTATCGGGTTGCCTCCCAGGGCTCCTCGGCGCCGGGGAGGTGCAGGTTGGAGACCGCGAAGCCGGTGAGCCCGGCTTTGGGCTGCGACCCGCGACCGGTGGCGCCCTCGTCGCGGATCTCACCGCCCGCGCCGGTCGCCGCTCCCGGGAACGGTGAGATGGCGGTGGGGTGGTTGTGGGTCTCGACCTTCATCAGCACGTGCACCTCGTCGGGGCGCGCGGTGTACCGGCTCGGCCTTTCGGTGCCCTCCGGCCAGAACCGGGTGACCGGGCCACCGGTCATCACCGACGCGTTGTCGGTGTACGCGACCACGGTGCCCTCGCCGGCGACCTCCTCGGTGTGCCGGATCATGCCGAACAGCGAGCGGGTCTGCGGCTCGCCGTCGACGACGAAACCGGCGTTGAAGATCTTGTGCCGGCAGTGCTCGGAGTTGGCCTGGGCGAACATCGTCAGCTCGACATCGGTGGGGTTGCGGCGCAGGCCGGTGAACGCGTCGACGAGATAGTCGATCTCGTCGTCGGAGAGGGCCAGCCCGAAGGCCGTGTCGGCCTCCTCGATCGCCGCCCGGCCGCGGCCCAACACGTCGACCCGCACCATCGGCTCGGCATCCCGCCGGCCGAACAGCCCGGCCGACTCCTCGACCGAGCGCAACGCCGACTCCGTCATCCGGTCGTGGAGCACGTCGGCACACGCCCACCACTGGTCATCGGAAAGGGCTGTCTCGCAGACCAACAGATACTCGGTGACCCGTTCGACCCGGCGCACCTCGACACCACAGTTGTGCGCGATGTCGGTAGCCTTCGACGCCCATGGCGACACCGTGCCCAGCCGCGGGGCAACGACAACCCGCACGGCGCCATCCGGCTCGGGCGCCTCGAACGGCGGCCCGTAGGTGAGCAGTCGCTGCACGATGGCCGTGGTGGCCGGGTCGAGCGGGCTGTCGCTGGCCACGTGGTGCACGTGCCGGGCCCGGACCCCGATGACCTGCGGCACGTCGACGCGCAGCCGGGCGAGCAGGCCCGCGGCACGGAAGCCGGAGAGTGCGTCGCCGCCAGGGACGGTGGTCAGCACGAACTCGTGCGGCGAAGCCATGGTCTGCGAGGTCTCCCGGGTGCGGCGCGGCGGATACCGGGCCAAGGCTACCGAGCCGGAGATGGTCGACCGATGTGCCTCGTCGCGGCCATAGGGATGACGTCGCGTCCGCGACGCTCGCGTGCC
>JBOFJB010000150.1:0-1838 GCA_051650465.1 Dermatophilaceae bacterium
ACACCCGAGCCTCGCCGCCGGCCGCCGGAGTCACCGTGACCTTCACCTTCTCGCCGGATCCGGCTCCGGGGTCCTCGATGCTCTCGACCTTGGTCGAGGTGAGCACCGTCACTCCGAGCTTCTTGTAGTGCTTGGCCAGTTCCTTGGACACGTCGGCATCCTCGGTCGGCACCATCCGGTCGAGGAACTCCACGATCGTCACCTCGACACCGAAGTTGGCCATCACGTAGGCGAACTCGACCCCGATCGCGCCGGAGCCGGCAATGATCATCGAGCCGGGCACGGTGCCGTCGAGGATCTGCTCCTCGTAGGTCACCACCCGCTCGCTGAGGGCTGTCCCCGGGATCAACCGGGTGGTGGCCCCGGTGGCGATGATGAGATTGTCGCAGGTGTACGTCGTCGCGGAGCCTGCTGAGCCTTCAGGGCCGTCGCCGCCCCGGCCGGTGACCTCGACCGCCTGCTTGCCGTCCTGAGTCCCGAGCAAAGTGCCCCAGCCGTCGATCTCGGTGATCTTGTTCTTCTTCATCAAGAAGTGCACGCCCTTGACGATGTTCGCGGAGACCTGCCGGCTTCGCGCGTGCGTCGTGGAGTAGGCCATGGTGGCGTCGCCCTCGATGCCGAACTTGGCCTTCTGATGCGTGAGCAGATGTGCGAGTTCGGCGTTCTTGAGCAGCGCCTTCGAGGGAATGCAGCCGACGTTGAGGCATACCCCGCCCCAGTACTTCTCCTCGACGACGGCCACGCTCAGGCCGAGCTGCGCGGCGCGGATGGCGGCGACGTACCCTCCCGGGCCCGCGCCGAGTACCAGAACGTTGAAGTGAGTCACGAGGCCAGCCTAGAACGCCGCCGGTCGGCCGGCGATTCCGGCACCCGGGCTTTCCGGGCCGACTCTTTCCGGCCGGCTTCGGGGACCTGAGAGCATGGCCGAATGCATCACGCGCCCACCGCTCGCCACCGGATCACCGCGCTCGTCGAGTCGAGTCGCTTCCAGTCGTTCATCATCGGTGTGATCCTGGTCAACGCGGTCCTGATCGGCCTGGAGACCTCCGAGTCGTGGATGTCCAGATACGGCGATGCCACTCTCTTCGTCGGCTACCTCACCATCGCGATCTTCGTCGTCGAGGTGTCGCTGCGGATGTACGCCGTGGGCTGGGCCTTCTTCAAGGGCGGCTGGAACCTGTTCGACTTCTTCGTGGTGGCGCTGGCGCTGATACCGGCCGCCGGCGCCTACTCCGTGCTCCGGGTGCTCCGGGTGCTCCGGGTGCTGCGTCTGCTGTCCGCGGTCCGGTCGATGCGGATCGTGGTGGCGGCGTTGGTCACCACGGTGCCGGGGATGGCCTCGATTGGCGCGCTGCTGATGATGTTGCTCTACGTGTTCTCGGTGATGGGCACCGAACTGTTCCGCGACATCGACCCGGAACACTTCGGCACGCTGGGCAGGTCGGCGCTCGCGCTGTTCCAGGTCACCACCGGCGACGACTGGGCCAATGTCATCCGCCCAGTTACCGACGCTCAGCCGTGGGCGTGGTCGTTCTTCATCGTCTACATCGTGCTGTCCACCTACATCGTGCTGAATCTGTTCATCGCGGTCGCCGTCGAGGCCCTGGATCGCCAGAGCGAGGAGGATCATCACCGGTTCGACGAGACCGCGAACTCCCGCAATGAGTCGACGGCCGCGGTACTAGCCGCTATCGAGGAACTCAAGGCTCAGGTCAGCGCGCTCGAATCTCGCTTACCCAGGTGACCAGACCGGCTACCGAGCACCGCGCATAGCCCCGGACGCGGGCCGCGGTCGCTGTCCGGGTCATCGGCAGCGCGGACGCCGATGCCTGTGCAGA
>JBOFJB010000151.1:0-2842 GCA_051650465.1 Dermatophilaceae bacterium
TGCCGACCCAGCCGCTGCCGACCCGAGCACTGCCGCATCGGCGCGAGTCGGCGCGTACCCGGATGACCGACCGCAGCGCGGTTCGTACCTCAGGGTCGTTGACCAGGGCGGCGTCGGGCGGGTCTGCGGACGCGATCGGCTCGGGCCCGAGTCCGTCGAAGACCCGCGGAAAACCCTGCTGGTCCAGGGCCTGGGTGACGTCGTCGACGACTCGCGCGGCCGACGCCGGCACCAGGCCGTCGACGGCAGTCACCACGCTGGAGCGCGACACGGCCGCGCGCGCTCCCGGGGGCCCGCTAGTGCGAACCACTCCGGCGACAACCCAGAGGACGAGAACCGATGCGGTCAGCACGGCGACCAGGCCGAGCGCGCTATCGACCACGTGGGCGGCGGGCAGTCGGACGGCATCCCTGATCCGCTCCGCCAGCAGCAGACTCAGCGACTGCACAGTCACCGCGACGAGCACCACCAGCACCACCAGTACGACCGCGCTGGTGGCCGTGCCCCGGACGACGCCGAACGTGTCTTCAAGCAGGTGGGGCACGACGCGCACGGTGACGAGCGCGCCCCCGACCAGGCCGATCAGGCCGAACCCAGCGGTGATCAGCCCTTGCCGCCAGCCGCTCCAGGCGTAGCCGGCGAGCAGCACCACCAGCACCACGTCGAGAACGAAGGAGAAGGTCACCGGCGGGCCTCTCGCAGGTCGCCATCCGGGACTGCTGCGGGTGACGTCGGTGGGCGCATCCGCTCGGGCAACAGCCGCTCCCTGGACTGATCCCAGGGCCGGCTGAGCCCGGCGAGGTCGAGCACGCTGCTGAGCAGCATCGCCGTGAAGCCCCACACCACCATGCCGTCGACGTCGAAGGCCGGGCCGCGGCGGTCCCCGAGGACAACGGTGTACCGGTGCGCCGGGTCGACGAGAGCCGCGACGGGCACCCGGGCCACTCGCGCGACCTCGGCGGGGTCGACGACCCGCACCGATCCCGGGTCTGGCCACCAGCCCAGCACCGGAGTGACCGCGTTGCGGCTCGGCGCCAGGTAGAGCTGCGGAAGGGCGCGGATGACGTCGACACCAGCCGGGTCGATGCCGACCTCCTCCTCGGCCTCACGCAAGGCCGCGGCCACGGCGTCGCGATCACCGGGGTCGACTACCCCGCCGGGGAAAGCGACCTGGCCCGGGTGCGACCGCAGGGTGCGGGCCCGTTCGGTGAGCACGACGTCCTCACCCTGGCCCGACGGGTCGGGACCGAACACCACGAGGACCGCGGACGCCCGTCCCGCACCAGCAGGCGGGGCGAAGGCGGAGAACCACTCGTGCTCGTGCAGGTCACCTCGGGAGGCGAACCGATCGAGCCATTCTGGCCGGGGCGTGGTCACGGCGTGCTGGCAGGACTGGGGCGGGCCGATGCCGGGGAGGTGCCGCCCGCGACGGCGGTCGGGACGTCATCCGGCAGCGGTCCGGGCGGCGGGTCAGGCGCCGGGGCGCCGGGGGCCAGTTCGTAGGTGAGCCTCTTCCGTGCCTCGATCGGGTCGGTCTCGCCCTCGCCGTACGAGGGGCACCACGAGGCGACCGGGCAGGCACCGCACGCTGGCCGCCGTGCATGGCACGTGCGGCGGCCATGGAAGATGACCACATGGCTGAGCATGGTCCAGTCGCGCTGGTGGACCAGCGCGCCGATCTGATGCTCGACTCTGACCGGGTCGGTCTCCGCCGTCCACTGCCAGCGCCGGGCCAACCGGCCGACGTGCGTGTCCACGGTGATGCCGGGGACACCAAACGCGTTGCCCAGCACGACGTTTGCGGTCTTGCGGCCGACCCCGGGCAGGGTCACCAGATCATCGAGGCGGCCGGGCACCTCGCCGCCGAACCGCTCCGCGAGGGCTTGGGCAAGGGCGATGACCGAGTTCGTCTTCGCCCGGAAGAAGCCCGTCGGTCGCAGCACCGCCTCCATCTCACCGCGGTCCGCTGAGGCCAGCGCGGCGGTGTCGGGCCAACGGCTGAACAGTGTGGGCGTCACCGAGTTGACCATGATGTCGGTGGTCTGGGCGCTGAGCACCGTGGCGACCAGCAACTGCAGCGGGCTGTCGAAGTCGAGTTCGCAGTGGGCGTACGGGTAGCGCGCGAGCAGCGCCCGGTGGATGCGGCGCGCCCGCCGCTTCAGCGCGACCGGCGCCTCATCCCCGGCACGCAGGCGTCGGACGGCTCGCGAGGGGGCGTGGGACACGCGCGAAGCCTACGTGCCCCTGGTGACCGTGGTCGCTGGCGCCATCGCCGGGCCGGACCAACCACCACGCGCCGCCGGACGACCTGGCTGACGAGCGCCGGCTGGCGGGTGGCGTCATCCCCACGTCGGCTGGTCATCCCGTGGTGGTCGGCCCTCCGTGTGGCCGACCAGCCCGGGTAGTCGCCGACCCGGCGTGACGACCAGGCGGGCGGCATCCGCTCTGGCACACTCGGTGCCGTGGACCACGATGTCGTGCGCAGAGCCCCACTGTTCGCCTCCCTCGACGAGCAGGCTGCCGAGACGCTCATCGAGTCGATGAGCCTCGAGCACCTGGAGCGGGGCGACGTCATGTTCCACGAGGGCGACCAGGGCGACCGACTGCACGTCATCGGCGAGGGCAAGATCAAACTCGGCCGGTCCAGCAACGACGGCCGTGAGAACCTTCTCGCCATCCTCGGCCCCGGGGAGATGTTCGGCGAACTCTCGTTGTTCGACCCCGGACCGCGCACCGCCACCGCCACCGCGGTCGCCGAGGCACAGGTGGTCTCGATGGGCCAAGAGCAGTTGCGCGACTTCCTCGGCGCACACCCTGATGTCGCCCTGACGTTGCTCGCCGC
>JBOFJB010000152.1:0-10725 GCA_051650465.1 Dermatophilaceae bacterium
GCGCGTGGCCGATGAACGGCTGGACCCGGGTCACCCTCGTCGGCAGCACCGCCCGGGGAGACGTCGCGGTGCCGGATGACGAACCGCTGGGCGCGCTGCTCCCGCGCCTGCTCGAGCTGGTCGGCGAGCAGGCCGGCCCGGTGACCCGCGCACCGAGCCTGGCCCGCATCACCGGTGAGCCGCTGGACCCGTCGGCGACGGTGTCGGGCGCCGGGCTGCGCGACGGCGAGGTGGTGCGCCTGGTCCGACCCGACCGGATGCCGCACCCTCCCGAAGTGGCCGACGTCACCGAGGCGCTCGGTGCCTCGCGGGACGAGCGCGGCGGCCGGTGGGGCGACCGCAGTCGGCAGTGGACCGGCATCGGAGCGCTGGCCGCACTCGCCGTCACCGGTGCACTCCTCGCCGCTCGCCCGCTCGACGAGGCAGGCGGGCCGGTGGCAGTGCTGCTGGCTCCTCTATTCGTCTGTGCCGCACTGTGTCTCGTCGCGGTGTGCTGCGGGCTTGGCCGGGCCAGGTGGGGGGTGTACGCCGCAACGGCGGTCGCGCTCGGCGTCGGCGTCCCGGGGATGACGTTCGCCGCCCTCCCCGACCGGCCGACCGCCACCGGGTGGGTGCTGCCCGTCGTCACCGCGGCCGGGCTGCTGGCCTGGGTGTGCACCGGCACGACGGTCGGCCTCGTGCTCGGCCGGCGCGCGGTGGGGGTCGGCGCGGCGCTCGGTGTGCTGCTGCTGCTCGTGCCGCTCGGGATGTCGTCGCTCGGCACCAACCGGGCCGCCGCGGCGGGTGCGCTGGCGGCGACGGTGGCCTGCGGGGTGCTCCCGCGGTTCGCGGCGAGCGCCGGCGGGCTCACCGCCGTCGACGACGCCGCGCGTCGTCGGGCGCGGCCGGCGTGGCACGAGGTGCAGGACCGCATCGACGACGCCTACGCGGCGCTCACCTGGTGCACGGTCGCGGTGGGGGTCGCGCTGGTGGGCACGGCCGGCAGCCTCGCGGCATCCCGAGACGGTTGGGCGGTGGGCCTGGCCGCCGCGCTCCTGCTCGTCGTCGCGCTCCGCACCCGGTCGTTCCCGCTCACCGCGCAGCACGTCGCGCTGTGGGTCGCCGTCGCCGGAACGCTCGCCCAGGGTCTGGCGTCGCACGCCGGATGGCCCCTGCCGGTGCTCGCCATCGCGTGGGGCTCGGCCGCGGCACTGGTGCTCGTGCTCGTCGTCGTCCGCCCACCCGAGCACGTGCGTGCCGTCATCCGGCGGGGCACGAACTGGCTCGAACTCGCGGTCGTGCTCAGCACGGTGCCGCTGCTCGTCGGGCTGCTCGGGGTGTACGCCGACCTGCTGGAGCGGTTCCGGTGAGCGCCGCCGAGGTGCACCGTCCGCCCCGGTCCACCCGGCCGGCCGGCCCGCTCGCGGTGGAGTCGCTGGCTCCGCCGCCGGTCGTCGACCAGGCCGAGAACGGTTCTGGCCGTGGCGGGTTCGCGATGGTGCCGGCTGCCGGCGCGGTGCTGTCGGTCGGGTCCATCGTGATGTTCCGCTTCGGTGGTCGCACGTTCGCCGTGCTCGGTGCGGCGCTGCTGCTCGCGGTGTTGCTCGCCGTCGTCGTCCTGCTGCTCACCCGCACCGGAAAGGATGCCCGCCGCCGCCTGGCGGAGCGGGAGCGGTACCTCGACCACCTCGAAGACGTGCGGGTGCGGATGCGGGCGCTGCGCCGTGACCGGCGCCGGGCCGCCCTGCTGCTCGACCCCACCCCCGCCGCCCTCGGCGAGGCGGTGCGCGACCCGGCCCGGCTCTGGGAGCGCCGGCGGCGCGACGCCGACTTCCTCCGGGTGCGGGTCGGCCTGGGCGCGGCGGTCGTCGCGGCGCTGCGCGTCCCGGCGGCGCCGGACCCGCTGCGGCCGTTCGACCCGGCGATGCTCGCCGAGGCCCGGGACGTCGCCGGGCAGTGCCCCGTCGCGGGTGGGATGCCGCTGACGCTCGGCCTCGACGGCGCCGAGCAGGTCGCCCTCGTCGGCGACCGGGCGGCGGTTCTCGGCACCGCTCGGGCTCTGCTGGCCCAGCTCGCGGCCTGGCACGCCCCGGACGACGTCGGGCTCGCCCTGCTCGTGCCACCGGACCGGGCGGCCGACTGGGCCGGGGTCGACCTGCTGCCGCACCTGCTCGACCAGTCCGAGTACGAGGGAGCGCTGCCGGCCCGCCGGATCGCCGGATCGACACCGGGCCTGGCCGCCGTGCTGGACGCCGACCTGCGCCGCCGTTCCCGGGAAGCCACCGCCCCGTGGTCCCGCGGCGGTGGGGATGACGCGTGGCGCGGGCGGCCCCGCCTGGTCGTCGTGGTCGACGCCTGGGGGTCGCCCGCCCAGCCGCTCCCGCTCCCCGTGCCCGGCGTCTCGCTGCGCGACCTCGGTGTCACCGTGGTGTACCTGCTGCGGGACCGGCTCGCCGAGCCGTCCGACCTGGCGCTGCGGGTCGCGCACGAGCACGGTCGGCTCACCGTCGACGACCTCCGACCGGTCGGCCGGCACCGGAGTGCCACGCTCGGGTCGCGCGGTGACGGCACGCCATCCGGCGAGATCCCGGTCGAGGTGCGCGGTGTGTCATCCGGTGAGGTCGTCGGCGGCAGGGGCGGGTCGTCATCCGCCGAATCACCTGTGGGACAGGGCGTTCCGGACGACTGCCCGCCGGTGCTGCTCGAGACGCTCGCGCGGACCCTCGCCGGCTGCCGGCTCGGGCGCAGCCGCGGTGGCCCCGTCGACCTCGACGAGCCGCTACGGGTCACCGACCTGCTCGGCATCGGCGACATCGACGGCGTCGGCCCGGATCACAGCTGGCCGGAACGGGACGACCGCGACTTCCTCCGGGTGCCGGTCGGCATCGGCGACGACGGGCTGCCGCTCGCGCTGGACCTCAAAGAGTCGGCGCACGGCGGGATGGGGCCGCACGGCATCTGCGTCGGCGCCACCGGGTCGGGCAAGAGCGAACTGCTGCGCACCCTGGTCACCTCGCTCGCACTGACGCACGCGCCCGAGGACCTCGCGATGGTACTCGTCGACTACAAGGGCGGCGCGGCGTTCGCCCCGTGCGCGGGGCTGCCGCAGGTGGCCGGCATCATCGACAACCTCGCCGACGACCCGCAGCTCACCGAGCGGGCGCGCACGAGCATCTCCGGCGAGCTGGTGCGGCGCCAGGTGCTGCTGCGCGATGCCGGCATGTGCCCGTCGATCACCGAGTACCGCGCGCTGCGCCGCACTCGCCCCGAACTGCCCGCACTGCCGCACCTGCTGCTCGTCATCGACGAGTTCGGCGAGCTGCTCACCGCCGACCCCGACTTCATCGACGTGCTGACGACGATCGGGCGGATCGGCCGCTCGGTGGGCGTGCACCTGCTGTTGTCCAGCCAGCGGGTCGAGATGGGCAAGTTGCGCGGCCTGGACACCTACCTGTCGTACCGCATCGGGCTGCGCACGTTCTCCGAGTCGGAGAGCTCCTCCATCCTCGGCACGCCGGACGCGTTCCACCTGCCGTCGGCGCCGGGCTTCGGCTACCTCAAGGTCGACACCACGACATACACCCGGTTCCGCGCTGGTTTCGTGTCCGGCCCGGTCGAGCAGGGCCCGGCGCGGCCGGCGTCGCGTACCCGGGAGCCCTACCTCGTGCCGTCACTGCCCACACGCCACGATCCGGATGCCGGCGCGCCGGTCTCACCGGGTCGTCCGGTCGCGCCGCTCGGTGAGTCCGCAGCGACCGAGGCACCACGATCTCGGCCGGTGCGGTCGCTGCTCGCGGTGTGCGTCGAGCGGCTCGCCTGCCCGCAGCGGCAGGTCCGGCCGGTGTGGCTCGAGCCGCTGCCGGCCCGGGTGCCGCTGGCCGAGGTGGTGGCAGCGGTCGGCGCACCGGACTCGTGGCGGGCCGGACCCCGCACCGGGCGGCGCGGGCCGTCGGCGGCATCCGGCGCCGGGCTGGTGCTGCCGGTCGGGACGGTCGACGACCCGGCCACCCAGGCCCAGCGCCCGTGGCGGCTCGACCTGTCCCGAGCCGGTGGGCACGTGGCGGTGATCGGGGCGCCGCAGTCGGGGCGCACGACGTTCCTGCGCACCCTCGCGGTGTCGGTGGCGACGACGCGCACGCCGGCCGAGGTCGGCGTCTACGGCATCGACCTGGCCGGCGGCGGGCTGGCCCGCATCTCCGGGTTCCCCCACGTGGGCGGGGTGGCGACCCGCTCGCAGCCGGAGCGGCTGGCGCGGCTGCTCGACGAGTTGCGGGCCATGCTCGCCGAGCGCGAGCAGGTGTTCCGCGACCGTGGGCTCGACTCGGTGGCACAGCTGCGCTCCGAGCACGCGGCCGGTCGGGTGCCCGAGCTGGAGTCGGCCGAGGTGCTGCTGCTCGTCGACGGGTTCGACCGTCTCCGTGGGGAGTTCGAGTCACTCGAGCCGGCGGTGATCGAGCTGCTGCAGCGCGGCGGCGGCTTCGGCATCCACCTCATGCTGGCCCTCGCGCGGTGGAACGATCTGCGGATGTCGCACCAACCGTTCGTCGGCACGCACGTCGAGCTACACCTGGGCGACCCCGGTGACTCGTGCGTCGACCGCCGCCTCGCGGCCACAGTTCGCGCCGACCAGCCGGGTCGGGCGCTCACCGACGACAGGCTGTTCGCCCAGGTCGCGCTGTCGGCCGTCGAGCACGCCGGTGACGCGCGCCCGGACGGCGAGCTGGTCGAACAGCTCGCCGGCAGGGTGGCGGCGGACTGGACCGGTGCGCGAGCCCGGCCGATCCGGGTGCTGCCCGACGACCTGCGGCCCGAGCACCTGCCGGAGCCGGCCGGCCCGGCGGAGCACGTAGCCCTCGGGCTGCGCCAGGACACCCTGGCGCCGGCGATGTTCGAGTTCGGCACGCGCGACCAGCACCTGCTCGTGCTCGGCGACCAGGGCTGCGGCAAGACGACGCTGCTGCGGGGCGTGGTGCAGTCGCTCGTCGACCGGCACGACCCGGAGCAGCTGGTCTTCGCGGTCATGGACCTGCGCGGTGAGGCCGCCGCGGCGGTGCCGCCCGACTACCTCGGCGCGCACGCTCGAACCGCCACCGAGGCGCGCGGCCTCGGCGAGGCGGTCGCCCGCGACCTCGCCGCCCGCCAGGGCGACCCCGGCGGCGGGCCCACGCCGGCCCGGGTCGTGGTGCTCGTCGACGACTACGACGTGCTCGCCTCGGCCGGTACCGAGCCGCTGCGGCCGCTGTTGCCGCATCTGCCGCTCGCCCGCGACCTGCGGGTCCACGTGGTACTCACCCGTCCGGTCGCGGGGGCCACCCGAGCGATGTTCGATGCCGCGCTCCAGGCCGTGCGCGACACCGGCGGGAGCACCCTGGTGATGTCGGGCGAGCGCACCGAGGGGCAGGTCCTGCCGCGGGTCTACGCCGAGCGGATGCCGCCCGGCCGCGGGCTGCTCGTGCGCCGCGGCGAGGCGCCGCACGTCATCCAGGTGGCGCACTTCCGCCCGCTGCGCCGCGCGAGCTGACCGGTTCCGCGCGTCATGTGGCGCCCCTCGTAACCCGTCCGCTCACCGCTGCCGACGTCATGGCCACGCTGCGTGCCGCGGCCTCCAAGGCCGAGTTCGACACGCTCCGGCGCCGGCTCACTCCCGGTGAGCTGCGGTCGATCGAGGTCTACGAGCATGACCGCCTCGACGACGCAGAGGCGTACCTGGTCGCCTGCGCCGAGAGCACCGGCGTCGGGCGGATCGCCTCGTTCGACCGGACCATCGACCGGGTCGTCACGGTCGCGCGGGTCGAGCCTGGCCGCGCCTGACCCGCGATGTGCCCGCGGCCGGGACGCCCGGCCGCGCTCCGCGCCGGCGGTGGCAGGGCGCCGAGAACGGTGGGGAGTCAGGCGCGGGGGGCGGTGACGAAGGTCTGGCCGGCGAGGTTCTCGACGACGACCGCGGCCACCTGGGCCGGGTCGACCAGCGCCGAACCCTGGATGGTCTGACCCTCGGGAGCGCCGCTCACCAGCCACGACCCGGCTTCCTGGCGGCTGCCATCGCGGGACACCACGACGATGCGGCACCGCTGACCGGCCGGGATGCCGCTCACCTGCACCGAGATGCGCACCCACCCCTTCGCGGGGACCACCTGGGCGTCGAGCGCCGCCCCGGTGACGTCGTCGGATGCCGTGAGCACCTGGGTGCCGGGGGCCGTGGTCGGTGTCGGCGTCACGGTGACCGGCGGGCCGGCGACCGCCGGTGGCTCGTCGGTGACCCGGCCCGCGACGACTCCGCCGCCGACGAGGAACGCCGCGGCCGCGGCCGCCGCAGCCCCCAGAGCGGTGCGCCGACGCACCGACTCACGCTGCCGCTCGGCATCGACCCCGTCCAGGGTTCGGCGCAGCAGCAGGTCGCCACCCTCCGGCGGACCGTCGAGCAACGCCTCCGGCGGCACCTCTCCCAACAGCAGGCTCATGGCTTTCAGCTCCTCCGACTCGGCCCGGCAGGTCTCACAGGTGGCCAGATGCGCCTCGACCACGGCTCGATCGGCCGCGTCGAGCGCGTCGAGCGCCCAGGCGCCGAGCTCGTCACGTGGGTGCGCGCTCATGACGCCGCCCCCTGGACCGCGCCCGCGCGCGCTTCGTGCGGATCGAGAACCGCTCGCATCGCTCGCAGCGCGTAGAACGACCGGGACTTCACCGTGCCTGGCGGCACCTGCAACACCGAGGCCGCTTCGGTGACCGTACGGCCGCGGAAGTAGAGCTGCTCGATGACCTGCCGATGCTCCTCGGAGAGAGTGCTCATCGCGTCCACCACCACCATCCTGTCGACGACCTCGCCGGCGATGTCGGGGCCGACCCTCGCGTCGGCGAGCACCGGCTCCGGCGGTGCGGCCACCTCGGCCGGCCGTGCCGCGCGCGCTCTCACCCGGTCGGTGGCGAGGTTCCGTGTCACCGTGAGTAGCCAGCCACGCACCGAGCCTCGGCTCTCGACCAGAGTGTCGGCATGCTGCCACGCCCGCACGAGCGTCTCCTGCA
Organism: Dermatophilaceae bacterium; assembly: GCA_051650465.1. GTDB lineage: Bacteria > Actinomycetota > Actinomycetes > Actinomycetales > Dermatophilaceae > JBOFLG01. Next base: position 7,003 of record JBOFJB010000152.1, read on the forward strand.
CGATGTCCTCGGCCGCGCCGCGGTCGCCGGTGAGCCGGGCGGCATAGGCGAGCAGGCACCGCCCGTGCTCGGTCCACAGCCCGCGGACGAGCGCCTCGTCGGCGGCTGAGCGACGCCGAGTTCGCGTGCTGGCCATCGCCTCAGTCCCCTTGTCGTCGGCCGATTTCGCTAAGCGTCTGCAACCTAACCACGAGCGGACGACGGAAACGGTTCATCGTACGGGCCGGCATCGCCTGACTGGAGCGCGCGCAACCGCTGCGCGCTCCGGATCGCGGCCGGGTCGTCATCCTTGCGTCGGCGCTCATGGACAGCGGAGTGGCGCGCGACGACGACGGTATCCAGCCTGCTTCGCCCGAGCGCTGTCGACCGGGATGAACCGGTCGGGCGCGGCATCCGTGTCAAGGGCGAGACGCATCCACTCGAGGAGGGATCCACTGATGAACCGCACACCAAGACACCTGATCGCCGGACTCTTCGTCCTCAGTTCGGCCGGAGTGGTCGCCGCCGGCGCGCTCATCGGGCTCGACGAGGTCGCGGCATCGACACCGGCCCAGGCGGCCGCGGTCGCCACCGTGCCGAGTTCGTCGCCGACGACCACACCAGCGGTCGCAGCGCCGCCACCGCTGAAGATCGCGACCGCCACGCACCCGAAGCACGGGGGCATCGTCGTGGACGGTTCGGGGATGACGCTGTACCTGTCGGGAAAGGACAGCACCTCGCCTCCGCTGTCGCGGTGCGCCGGAGCGTGTCTGACGACGTGGCGACCGGTGCTCGCCGGAGACCGTGAACTGGTGACCGTCGGGTTGCCTCGCACCGCCCTGGGCACCATCACCCGGACGGACGGCACGAGCCAGCTGACCGTGAACGGCTCGCCCGCGTACCGGTTCACCAAGGACCAGGCACCGGGCGATGTCACCGGCAACTGCAAAGCCGGCTTCGTCGTGATGAAGGTGCGTGGCACCGCGATGTGACTCGCTCACGAGCCCATGGCGCCGACGAGTCGCAGCACGACGGGAGCCACGGTGGTGCCGACGAACCCAGGAAGAAAGCACAGCCCTAAGGGCAGCACGAGCAGCACTCCGGCACGGTGGGCCGCGGCGTCGAGACGGCGGGCCTCGGCCTCCCGCATCCGGCTGGCCGCCTCGGTGAGCAGTGCGGCCGGAGCGGCCCCGGCTGAGATCGCTGCATGCCAGGCCACCGCCGCTGCCGCCCACCCTGGTCCGACGTGAGACCAGGCGATGTCGGGCGCCTCACCCCAACGGTGAGCGGCGGCGACGACAGCCAACTCACGACCCGCCGGCGTCGAGTCGACCTCGGCGACCGCCTCGAAACATTCGACCGGCCCCGCGCCGCAGCGCAGCGTCGCCGCGAGCAGTCCGATGGCAGAGGCGGCGTCCTGCACCGTGGCGCCACCCTCACCGGATGGTGTCGCCGTGACGGCACCCGCCCGCCCGGTGCGACCGTCGGCAGGCAGCGGCCGCATCGGCGGGGGGAGCACGAGCGCGGCAGCCACGAGAAGCGCGAGCAGCGCCACCGCCAGTTCGAGCGTCATCTACCGGGTCCCGTCGGTGCGACTCGGCCGAGCGGCCCGGGCAAGGAGTCGTGACGACCACAGCCAGCCGGCGCTGGTGAGGACGACGCCGGCGCCAGCGGCCACCTGGGCTGGCCGGGCTCCGTAGAGTTCGGCCGGGCCGAACCCTAGGAGTGAGCCGACCAGTGGCCCACTCAGTGGCAGCGCCGTCAGTAGCCACATCGAGGTACGCGGGCCGGCGAGAACAACAGACGCGCGTTGCCGAGCAGCGACGCGGGCCCGGACACCGGCCGCAGCGGCAGCGGTGACCTCCGCGGCCGAGGCGCCGACCTGCTCGGTGAGCCGCCACGTCGCCGCGAGACCCCGGAGGTCGTCGGCCGGCGATGACGGTGACCGCTGAGGGCGCTGTGGATGACGTGCGCCAACACCCGGCGGATGCGTGGAGGAGGGGTCGCGCCTCAACAACGGGTCGGCCCCTGAGGGAGAGCCGACCCCGTCCAGGGCTTGGGCCACGCCGCGCCCGGCGGTGAGGTACTCGACCAGTCTCGGGCCGAGCCACGGGGCGTGGTCGGCCACACCGGGGCTGCGGGCTGCTGCGGTCGCCGCCGCGCCGAGGTCCAGGCCAGCGCGAAGCCCCACGGACACCACGTCCGCGAAGTCGGCGACCCAGGCCTCACCGACTGGTGAGCGACCACGCCATCGCGTGCGTCCGAGGGCGAGTGCACCACTGCCGAGCCCTGAACCGAGCGGTCGACTATCGACGTTGACGCGTCCCCCGCGAGGCGGCCACGACAGCACCGAACCCATGACAAGGGCCCACAGCACCGCCCGGGCTACTACCTCGACAGCCATGTGCACTCCTTGGCCTCCGGAACGAGGTCGAGCAATTGACCCGCTCCTGGGCCGGGCACCAGCCCGGCGGCAACGACGGTGACTCCGGTGACCACCTCGACCCGTCCGGAGCCACCAGGCTCGGGACGCACCACACCCACCCGATCCACCCGCCGTACCGGGCCGGCCCGGACGACGTGCACCACTACTCGTACCGCGCCTCGGAGTTGCGCGTGAACGGCATCACGTGGAAGGCCAGCCAGCACGCCGAGCGCCTCGAACCGGGCCGGCATCTCCTCTGGAGCGTTGGCGTGCACCGTGCTCGCGCCTCCCTCGTGACCGGTGTTCAGAGCGGCGAGCAATTCACGCACCTCGGCCCCGCGCACCTCGCCGACGACCAGGCGGTCCGGCCGCATCCGCAGCGCCTGCCGCACGAGCACCCCGAGCGACACCTCGCCGGACCCTTCGACGTTGGCCGACCGCCCCTGGAGCCGCACCACGTGAGCGTGCCGTGGGTCGAGTTCGCGGACGTCCTCGACGACGACGACCCGCTCGTGCGGAGGGACCTCGCCGAGCAGCGCTGCAAGAACCGTGGTTTTTCCCGCTCCGGTGCCTCCGGTGACGACGAAGGACACCCGGCGAGCGACCAGGCCACGCAGCAGGCTGGCCGCGCTGACCGGTACGCACCCGTTCGCTACGAGCGCGTCCACACCCCCAGGGCGCTGCCGGGCCACCCGCAGGCTGAGGTGCGGTCCGCCGTCGGCGAGCGGAGGCAGCACGGCATGCAGGCGGACTCCCCCTGGCAGTACGCCGTCGACCCACGGCTGGGCATCGTCGAGCCGCCGGCCGGCAAGACCGGCGAGGCGAATCGCAAGCGGTCGCAGCGCGGTGGGCTCCACCTCGACGGCGCTGCGCTGCACCCCGGCTCCGCGGTCGACCCAGACGCATCCGTCTCCGTTGACGAGGATGTCGGTCACGGCTGGGTCAGTCACGAACACAGACAGCGGGCCGAGCCCGACGAGGTGCTCGGCGAGATCGGATGCTGCCCGCTCGCCGCCCCGGTCGCCGAGCACGCCCCCGGCCGCGACCACCTCGGCGATCGAACCTGTCGTCGGCGGTCGGCCACCGCGAATCGCGCGCTCGACCGCCTCGCGCATCTCCGGGGTTGCACCGGCGGTGGCACTCACGCTGCCGCCGTCCGGGTGTCGTAGGTCTCGACCAACACGTCGGCAGCGCGGCGAACCAGGTCGCGTCCGGTACCTGGCCACAACCCTCGCTCGGCGTCGCGAGTAACGCGGGTGTCGTCACCGAGATGGTGCACGTGACTCACGCCGAGATGCTCAGCGATGTCGAGGAGGACA
>JBOFJB010000153.1:0-10750 GCA_051650465.1 Dermatophilaceae bacterium
AGCAGCACGACGAACGACACGACGATCGACATCACGCCGTACGACAGCGGCACGTACTGGATGAGCCCGTAGTGCAGCACGCCCCACGGCTCGAGCCCGAGGTCGGCCCGCACGAGCAGCGCCATCGACACCCCGAACAACACCAGCCCGACATTCAATTGCAGCAGCCGGACCCCGAGCCGACCGGCGCGCAACTGCTCAAGCGGCGCCATCGGCGTCAACTCGACCCGGCGGGACGCTCCACGACGCAACAACTGGACCGGCGACATGGCCCCATCCTCCACCACAAGTGGCCTTCTCTTCGATAGCCACTTCTGCGACAGTGGCCCGTATGGCCACCCGCCCCACCATCTCGGCCGAACGCGCGGCATCCCTCGTCACCGACGGCACCGGCCTGCTCCCCGCCACCCGACCCGCATACCGGGCGCTCGCCGACGCGCTCCGCCTCGCGGTCGCGGACGGCCGCATCCCGCGTGGCACCCGGCTCCCCAGCGAACGCGACCTCACGGCATCCCTCGGGGTCATTCGCACCACGGTCGCCGGCGCGTACGCCGTACTGCGAGAACGGGGCTACCTGGTCTCCCGGCGCGGGTCGGGCTCGATCGCCACGCTGCCGCAGCAGACCCGCCATGGCACCACCGGCTCGCTGTTCCCCGCCGACCCCGGACCCGACGTCATCGACCTCACTTGCGCCGCGACCCGAGCGCCAACCGGTGTCGCCGAGGCCTACGAGGCCGCCGTCGCGCGGCTGCCCCGGTACCTCGAGGGCCACGGCTACCTCACCCTCGGCGTGCCCGAACTGCGTGAGGCGATCGCCGCCCGCTACACCGAGCGCGGCCTGCCGACCACCGCCGACGAGATCGTCGTCACCTCGGGCGCCGTCGCGGCGCTCTCCATCGTCGCGGCCGCGTTCGCCCGGCGCGGCGACCGCGTGCTCGTCGAGTCACCCACCTACCCGAACAGCGTGGGGGCCCTGCGCCGCACCGGGGTCCGCCTCATCCCCACGCCGGTCGACTCGGCCGGCTGGCACACCCCCACCCTCACCGCCGACGTCGCCGCGGCCCGCGGGTCGCTCGCCCTGCTCCTCCCCGACTTCCACAACCCGACCGGGGCGCTCATGCCGGATGACGTCCGCGCACCTCTCGCGGCCGCGCTTCGGTCCACCGGCACCATCCCCGTCGTCGACGAGACCGTCGCCGAAGTCGCGCTCGACGTCGACGGCCCGCTCCCCCGGCCGTTCGCCGCCCACCACTCCGGCACGGTCACCGTCGGCAGCGCGTCCAAGTCGCATTGGGGCGGCCTGCGCACCGGCTGGATCCGCGTCCCGCGCCATCTGCTGCGCGCCATCGTCGAGGCCCGGGTCACCATCGACCCCGGCGCACCCGTGCTCGAGCAACTCGTCCTCCACGAACTCCTCACCGCCTCCCCGGGCCTCGCACCCGGGCGGCGCACCGACCTGGTCGCCTCGCGCGACGCTCTGGTGACGGCGTTGCGGGAGCGGCTGCCCGGCATCCGCTTCGCCGTGCCGCACGGCGGGATGTCGCTGTGGTGCGAACTGCCCGACGAACCCCACACCGCCGACGCCATCGCCGTCGCGGCGGCGGCTGAGGTGGAGGGGCTGCTCATCGCGGCCGGCCCGCGGTTCGCTCCGGTCGGCGGGCTGGGCCGATGGCTGCGCATCCCGTTCGTCCAGCCGCCGCCGGTGATGACGGATGCCGTGGGGCGCCTCGCGCGGGCCGTCGACCGGGACGCGAGCGCGCTGGCCGCGAGCGCGCTGGCCGGGGCCGGACCTGCCGGGGCCGGGCCGGCTCGCTCGAGGGACCCAGCGCGACCATTCGTCGCCTGACTAGAGTCGCGCGGGTGAGCCCCGAGCAGCCCGCCCCCCTCGTCGACCTCCTCGCGACGCTCGACCTCGACGAACTCGGCTCGGCCCAGGTCCGCATCGTGTCGACTCACCGCGCCGGCGCGCTCGCCGACGACCCGGATACGCCGCTTCCGGAGACCTTCGCCGACAACGTCACCCTGTTTCGCGGCCGGAGCCAACAGCAGCCCCACGGAAGGGTTTTCGGCGGGCAGGTGCTCGCCCAGGGCGTCATCGCGTCCGGCCGCACGGTGCAGTCGCTACCCGGCGAGCGGCGTCGCCTGCACAGCCTGCATGCCTACTTCATGCGACCCGGTGATGCCAGCCAGCCGATCACGTTCTCGGTGGAGCGGATGCGGGACGGCCGCTCGTTCTCCACCCGGCGGGTGCACGCCATCCAGCACGGCGCGCCGATCCTCTCGATGGGCGCCTCGTTCCAGGCGCCTGACCGCGGACTCGACCACCAGGACCCCGTGCCCGACGCGCCAGACCCGGGCACCGTGCCCTCCCTCGCCGAGGTCTTCGCCGGGATGGACCACCCCGACGCGGCGTTCCTCGCCGACCGGGCCATCGACCAGCGCCACGTCGAGGGCAACATCTTCGCGGTGCCGGCCGGTGAGCGGGCAGCCGACCAGCGCGTCTGGATGCGCACCGTCGACGCCCTCCCCGACGACCCGCTCGTCCACGAGGCCGTGCTCGCCTACGCCTCCGACTACTCCCTGCTGGAGCCGGTGCTGCGGCGGCACGGAAAGGCCTGGACCACGCCCGGACTCAAGGCCGCGAGCCTCGACCACGCCATGTGGTTCCACCGCCCGGCCCGGGCCGACGAGTGGCTGCTCTACGCCCAGCACAGTCCGTCGGGGCACGGCGGCCGGGGCCTCGGGATCGGGCACATGTTCAGCGCCGACGGCGTCATGGTCGCCACCGTCGCCCAGGAAGGCATGGTCCGCGTGCCCGCGGATTGACGAAACTACCTGCCGACGACCGCCACCGAGTCGGGCGGGATGACGACCGCGTCACTGTCCTGCCGGGTCTGGCCAGCGTCCCAGGCCAGCCGGATGCCGGCCGCGCCCGGCACCGGCACGCGCGCCTCCGCATCGCCCAGGTTGACCACGACCGTGACCGGCTCGCGCCCACCGGGCGCGTGCGTCATCGCGAACCATCCGGCATCCTCGTCGAACGCACACGACACGTCGGCGAACCGGGTCAGGTCGGTCGCCGGCCAGGCACGCCGGATGCCGGTGAGCGCGGTGTACCAGCGCAGCATCCGGGCATGTTCGGCCCCGGCACGCTCGGGCCAGCACAGGACCGACCGGTCGCGCGTCGCCGGGTCCTGCGGGTCGGGCACCTCGACACCAGCCCAGCCGTGCGCACCGAACTCGGCCCGCCGCCCCTCGCGTACCGCCGACTCGAGGTCGGGCTCGGTGAAACTCGTGAAGAACTGCCACGGCGTCGCGGCGGCCCATTCCTCGCCCATGAAGACCATGGCCGTCGTGGGCGCGAGCAGATACAACGCTGCCCCAGCCGCGTGGCGACCAGGAGTGCACAGTGCCGAGATGCGCTCTCCCGCAGCCCGGTTGCCCACCTGGTCGTGGGTCTGGAGGTACCCGAGGAGGCGGCGCGCGTCGAACGCCTCGACGTCGACCGGCCGGCCCCAGGCCTTCCCACGGAAACTCGACATCCGGCCGTCGTGCAGGAAGCCATGGGTGAGCACGTGAGCCAGCACGGCCAGCGCGCCACCGACCGGGAACGTCTCGTTCCCGCCGGCGAAGTCGGCGTAGTACCCGCCGGCCTCGCCGGTGAGCGCCACATGCAGCGCGTGGTGCAGGTCGTCATCCCACTGCGCCGTCATGCCGCGGCCGTCCGAGGCGGTCGGTGCCACCATGGCGACGTCGTTGAGATCGCTCTCGGCCACCAGGTCCAATGGCCGCCCGAGTTCGGCCGCGAGCGCCGCCACCGCATCGGAAAGTTCGGCCAGCAGATGCCGCGGCCCGCCGTCGCGTAGTGCGTGCACCGCGTCGAGCCGGAGCGCGTCCACGTGGAAGTCGCGGAACCACCGCAGCACGCTCCCGACGAGGAACGCCCGCACCTCCGGCGACCCCGGCTGGTCGAGGTTGACCGCCGGCCCCCACGGTGTCTCGTGGGCGTCGGTGAAGTACGGGCCGAACCGGGCGAGGTAGTTGCCGCTCGCGCCGAGGTGGTTGAGCACCACGTCGAGCGCTACCCCGATGCCGCGGGCGTGGCAGGCGTCGACAAACCGGGCGAGCGCATCCGGCCCGCCGTACGAGTCCTGAACCGCCCACAGCCCCACCCCGTCATAGCCCCAGCCACGGTCGGTCGGGAACGCCGCCACCGGCAGCAGTTCGACGACATCCACCCCGAGCGCCACCAGGTGGTCGAGCCGGCCGACCGCCGCGTCGAACGTCCCTTCCGGCGTGAACGTGCCGACGTGCAGTTCGTAGAGCACGCCACCGAGCAGGCCCGCGCCGCCACGCGGGCCCGGCCACCCGTCATCCGACCAGACGAAACTCGCCGGGTCGACGGTGCGGCTCGGGCCATGGACGCCGTGCGGTTGCCAGGCACTGCGCGGGTCGGGCAGCGCCGGCTCGGCACCGTCGAGCACGAACGCGTAGTCGATGCCGCGGGTCCCCCATGCGCCGTCGCCGCGCGTCTCGGCCGGCAGGTGCCAGCGCCACCAGCCACCGCCGACAGCCAGCATCATCGCTCGCTCCGGCCGAGTCGCCACCCTCGGCAATTCCGCTGCGAGCCAGTCGATCTCGACCTGATCGGCGTGCGGCGCCCACACCTCGACGACACCAGGCCGAACATGACTGCCGGGCGGAGCTTGGTCGTCGAACCGGGCTCCGCCGCCCGGCCGGGCCTCGTCGCCGGTCACGGCTGCTTCACCAGCAGGGCGACCGGGCGATCGGCGAGCACGTCAGCGAGTCGGAGCCCGTCGCCATCCGCCCGGTGCACCCGCTCGCCCAGGAGGTCGCGCCACTCCCCCGGCGGCACCTCAGCGAGAGCGTCGCCGAACCCGCCGGATGCCGCCAACAGCCCCGCCGCGCGGGTCGCCACGGTCACCACTCGGGGGCCGGCGGCGTCGGCCCGAGCGAAGGCGACGGCATATCGGGTGCTGCACGACACAGGCCGGTAGCCCGCCGACTCCCCGACGAACGGCTCCGGGAGGTCGCGGCGCAGGCGCAGCGCGAGCGCGGTGACCCGCAGTTTGTCGTCGTCGAGGTCGAAGACGGGCTCGTCGTCGAGCACCCGGCTCAGCCGTTCCGTACGGTCGGCCCAGTCCACCGGACGTCGGTTGTCCGGGTCGACCAGCGCCAGCAGCCCGATCTCGGCGCCCTGATACACGTCAGGCACACCAGGCATCGTCAACTGGATGAGCTTCTGCCCGAGGATGTTCGCCCGGACCGACGGTTCGTGGGCCCGGGTCCACTCCTCGAGCAGGTCGTGCACGACGGGGTCGCGCCCCACGGCGCGGGCGAAGGAGATCACTTGCTCCTCGTACCCCGGATCGCCGTCGACCCATGCGGTGTGCACCTTCGCCTCACGGATCGCCTTGAGTAGGTACTCCTCCAGCCGAGACCCACTGATCGGCCAGGTGCCGACCAGGGTCTGCCAGACGAGGTACTCGGTCGGCGGGTCGACCCGCTCGCCGCGGTGCGCCGCCCCCGCGGTTCGCGCCCGAGCCAGCCAGGCCGCCCACCCGTCGGCGTCCTCGGCGAGCACCATGAGGCGCGCCCGGGTGTCCTCGGAGCGCTTGGTGTCGTGCGTGGTCAGCGTGGTCATGGTGACCGGCCACTCGGCGGCCAGCCGGGCGCACCAGGTGTGGAATTGCTCGACGTCGATCGACAGGTGGGCCGGGTCGCCACCCACCTCGTTGGCCCCGGAGAGCCGGTTCCAGCGGTAGAAGGCGGTGTCCTCGACGCCCTTGGCCATCACCGGGCCGCAGGTCTGCTGGAACCGAACCCGGAACTCGGCCGCCCACCGCTCGGCGTCGGCCTGTGCCTCGCTGGGCAGCCGGCGTCCCAGCACGAGCGCGACCACGATCTCGAGTGCCCCGTGCTCGCTGGGTGGCAGCATCGCCCGCGCCTGCTCGGCCGCGTCGTCGACGACCGCCGCCTGCTCGTCATCCGCGGTCGACCCTGGTGCGATGTACGCCCGGTACCTGGCCATCGAGACGAGCAGCGCCTCGAGCGCGTGCCGCAGCGATGTCGAGTCGTCCGGGCCGAGCACCCGGCGCACGAGCCGCATCAACCGGTCCACCTCGGCGGCTTGGACGTCGTCCACGACGAGCCGCTTGGCGTCGGTGACCACATCGTCGAGCGAGCGCAACCCGGGCGGCGCGTGCTCCGCCCACAGCCGGTCGAGCACCTCCACACCGTCGGGGGGCGTGAGCACCTGCTGCACCCGCAGCAAGGCGTCGTAGCCCGTGGTACCCGAGCAGCGCCAGGACCCCGGCAGGGTCTCGTCGCCCTCGAGGATCTTTTCGACCACCACCCAGGCGCCGGCGGAGGCGTCGGCGAGCCGGGCGAGGTAGCCCTCGGGGTCGGCGAGTCCGTCGGGGTGGTCGATGCGGAACCCGTCGATCTCGCCGTGCCCCGCGAGGGCGAGCAGCAGGGCATGCGTGGCCATGAAGACCAGCGGGTTCTCGACCCGTACCGCGACCAGGGAGGTGACGTCGAAGAACCTCCGGTAGTTGAGCGACTCCTGAGCCTCGCGCCAGCTGGACAGCCGGTAGGCCTGGGCCTCGAGCAACTCGGGCAGCGGCAGCGTCTCCGTACCGGTCGCCACCGGGAACTGGTCGCCGTGATGCCACACCACCCACTCGCGCCCGCTCGGCCCGCCGTTAGAGGCGAGCACGAGGTCACCCCGCTCGACGGCCTGCTCGACCGTACCGCCGAGCACCGGCATGAGGATGCGGTCGTCCTCGGCGGCCCAGTCGACGTCGAACCAACTCGCGTACGGTGAGCGCCGGCCGTCCCGGAGCAGCGACCAGAACGGCGCGTTGAGGTGGGTCGGCCGCGGCACGGTCATGTGGTTGGGCACGACATCGACGACGACACCCAGCCGATGCGCGCGGCAGGTAGCGACGAGCCGCTCGAAACCCGCTCTGCCGCCGGGCTGCTCGTTGATGCGGGTGTGGTCGAGCACGTCGTAGCCGTGGGTCGATCCCGGAGCCGCCTGCAGCACTGGTGAGAGGTAGAGATGGGACACGCCGAGGTCGGCGAGGTAGGGCACCCGGGCCGCGACGTCGTCGAATCCGAAGCCGCCGTGGACCTGCATCCGGTAGGTGGCCGTGGGCACGGCCCGACCCGGTGCCGGCCGGTGGGATGACGCCATGCTCACCGGCCGGGGACGGGCCCCGCGCCCGGAGCGAGCGCCACCGCGGTCACGCCGGCCGACCCGGCCAACGGCCCCGGGTCCTCGCGCGGGCTGCGGAGCACCACGACGGAGCGGGCCGCGACCTTCAGTTCGGTGGTGGCGTCATGCCACTGCGGCTCCGCCATCATGGATGCCGTGCCGCCCTCGACCGCGGTGTCCACCTCGACCAGCCAGCGGTCGCCGTAGTCCAGCCCGGGGAGGCGAAACGCGTGGTCCTCGCGGTCAGCGTTGAAGAGCACGAGGAAGTCGTCGTCGACGACCGGGCGCCCCTGCGCGTCGGGGGTGGGGATCGCTTGTCCGTTGAGGAACACGGTCATCATCCGGGCCTCGCCGTCGGCCCAGTCCCGCTCCTCCATGGGGGTGCCTGCGGGGTCGAACCAGGCGATGTCCCCCATCTCGGACTGACCGCCGTGGTCGGCGCTGCCGGCGAAGAACCGGCGCCGCCGGAACACCGCGTGCTCCATCCGCAGCCGAGCCACCGACGAGGTGAACGCGAAGAGCGCCCGCTCCTCGTCGCCGAGCTGCCAGTCCATCCAGGACACCTCGTTGTCCTGACAGTAGACATTGTTGTTGCCGCGCTGCGAGCGTCCTACCTCGTCACCGTGAGCGATCATCGGCACACCCTGACTGAGCAGCAAGGTGACGAGCAGGTTGCGTTGCTGGCGAGCCCGGAGCTGGTTCACCGCAGCGTCGTCGGTCGGGCCCTCGACGCCGCAGTTCCAGGACCGGTTGTGCGACTCGCCGTCGCGACCCCCCTCACCATTGGCGTCGTTGTGCTTCTCGTTGTACGAGACCACGTCGCGCAGCGTGAAGCCGTCGTGGGCGGTGACGAAGTTGATCGAGGCGATCGGCTTGCGACCGCTGTGCTCGTAGAGATCGCTCGACCCGGTGATCCGTGAGGCGAACTCGCCGAGCGTGCGCGGCTCACCCCGCCAGAAGTCACGCACCGTGTCGCGGTACTTGCCGTTCCACTCGGTCCACAGCGGTGGGAAGTTGCCCACCTGGTAGCCGCCGTCGCCGACATCCCACGGCTCAGCGATGAGTTTGACCTGGGAGATGACCGGGTCCTGCTGGATGAGATCGAAGAAGGCCGAGAGTTTGTCGACCTCGTGGAACTGCCGCGCGAGAGTCGCCGCGAGGTCGAACCGGAACCCGTCGACATGCATCTCCAAGACCCAATAGCGCAGCGAGTCCATGATGAGTTGCAGTACGTGCGGATTGCGCATCAGCAGGCTGTTGCCGGTGCCGGTGGTGTCGTAGTAGTGCTCCTTGGCGTCGTCGACGAGCCGGTAGTACGAGGCGTTGTCGATGCCCTTGAAACTCAGCGTCGGCCCGAACTCGTTGCCCTCGCCGGTGTGGTTGTAGACGACATCGAGGATCACCTCGATGTTCGCCTCGTGCAGGGCCTTGACCATCGCCTTGAACTCGGTGACCTGCTCACCGCGCTGGCCGCGGGCGTAGCCGTTGTGCGGGGCGAGGAACCCGATGGTGTTGTAGCCCCAATAACTCGACAGGCCGCGGTCCTGGAGCGAGGTGTCCTGCACGAACTGGTGCACCGGCATCAACTCGATCGCCGTGACGCCGAGCGCCGTGAGGTGGTCGATCACCGCGGGGTGCGCGATCCCGGCGTAGGTGCCGCGCAACTCGTCCGGCACCTCCGGGTGGGTGATCGTCAGGCCCTTGACGTGTGCCTCGTAGATGACCGTGTCGTGGTACTCGTGCCGCGGCGGCCGGTCGTGGCCCCAGTCGAAGTACGGGGTGATGACGACGCCCAGCATGGTCTCGCCGAGCGAGTCGTCGGTGTTCCGCGTCGCTGGGTCGGCGAACTGGTAGGAGAACAACGCCGGGTCGGTGGTGATCTGGCCCTCGACCGCTTTCGCGTAGGGGTCGAGCAGCAACTTGCTCGGGTCGCAACGATGGCCGTGCTCCGGAGCGTAGGGGCCATGCACGCGGTAGCCGTACCGCGTGCCGGGAAGCACGCCGGGGAGGTAGCCGTGCCAGACGAAGCCGTCGACCTCGGGGAGTTCGACGCGGGTCTCCGCCCCCTCGTCGTCGATGAGGCACAACTCGATCTTCTCGGCGGCCTCGCTGAACAGGGCGAAATTGACACCCGGCCCGTCGTACGTCGCGCCGAGCGGGTACGGCTTACCAGGCCAGATCTCCACCATTCACCTTCCACCAAAGTCGCGTCGTCCCCCGGCGACCCTGCCAGGTCACGGCCGAGGCGGGCCCGACGCGCGAAGGCTCAACCTACCCGTGCCGGGCCACGCAGCAGCGACGCACCCCTCGCCGCCGAACCTCGCACCACGACCGGCGCGAGAACGGCACGCCCTCGGTCGAGCGGGCGGCGCACCGCTCGCAGACCGGGCCCACGGCCCTCGGGCGGTACAGGATGGCGCCGCGCCCCGCGCGGCTCGACCGCCACCCGCTACGGTCGTCACACGGTCACCAGGTCGGCCTACCCGGTTGGCCGGCCCGATCTGTCGAGACGGAGGCCCGATGACGACGACCAGGGTGGCGGTGGTCACTGGAGCGGCCCGCGGCATCGGTGCCGCCACAGCGCAGCGGCTGGCCCACGACGGGATGGCGGTCGCGGTGCTCGACCTCGACGAGGACTCGTGCGAGCGGGTCGCCGAGCAGGTCCGCGACGCCGGTGGCCAGGCTGTCGGCGTGGGCGTCGATGTCGGGGATGCCGACCGCGTGGAAGCCGCGGTGGCGCGGGTCGTGGCCGAGTTGGGACCGCCGGTCGTGCTCGTGAACAACGCCGGCGTCCTCCGGGACAACCTGCTGTTCAGGATGACCGAGGACGACTGGGACGCGGTGATGACCGTGCACCTGCGCGGGGCGTTCCTCATGACTCGGGCGTGCCAGGTGCACATGACCGCGCAGCGCTACGGCCGCATCGTCAACCTCTCGTCGTCATCCGCGCAAGGAAACCGCGGGCAGGCCAACTACGCCGCCGCCAAGGCGGGCCTCCAGGGCTTCACCAAGACCCTCGCCATCGAACTCGGCCGGTTCGGGGTGACGGCCAACGCGGTCGCACCAGGCTTCGTCGAGACCGACATGACCCGCGCCACCGCAGCCCGGTTGGCGGTCACGTTCGAGGAGTTCGTCGCCCGCACCGCAGCGCAGATCCCGGTCGGCCGGATCGGGCAGCCCGCCGACATCGCCGCCGCGATCGCCTTCCTCGTCTCCGAGGAGGCCGGCTTCATCTCCGGCCAGGTGCTCTACGTGGCCGGCGGCCCACTGGATTGATACGCAAGCCACGTCATTGTCAGCCCGGCTGACGCCACGCAACCGATGACGGCGCCGTACCTCCCAGCAGCGTGGGGGGTAGGGCGCCGAACCATATGGGCGACTACCTTCGAGCAGCCGCCCGGTCCATGCGCACCATGACAGTGGCCAGCACGGGTGTCGCAAGCAAGGCACCGAGCATCAGGTCAGACACAGCGTGGCGCCCTGAGGCTACGAGGGCCCCGACAACACCTG
>JBOFJB010000154.1:0-3287 GCA_051650465.1 Dermatophilaceae bacterium
TGACGCATCTGCGTCGTGGCGCACTGGAGCACTGCGTCCTGGCATTGCTCGACGACGAGGCGCGCTACGGTCTCGACATCGCCAGGCGCCTGGGAGACGACGGCGTGCTGCTCGCCGGGGACGGCACGCTCTACCCCCTACTGGCCCGGCTGCGGAAGCAGCGCTTCGTCGAGACCAGCTGGGTCGAGTCGCCCGCGGGCCCGCCACGCCGCTACTACTCACTCACCGCCGAAGGGCGGATCGCCTTGCGCTCGTTCCGGCGGACCTGGAAGACCTTCCGCGACGCCGTCGACTCCACTCTCCGAGGAGACTCCCCATGAACACCGTCGACGCCCGCATCGGCAGCTACCTCGACGACCTCGCCCGGATGCTCACCGATCTCGACCCGGCCGAGCGCGACGACGTGCTGGCCGGCGTACGTGAGCACCTCGACGCGGTCGTTGTGGAGAGCGCCGGCGATCCACGCGCAGTGGATGACGCGCTGCTCCGCCTCGGCCCGCCCGAGCGGGTCGCCGCCGAGGCGAGGTTCGGTAGCAGGCCGGCCATCGAGGCGGTCGCACCTGGTGTGCGCCGACTGCGCTGGTCGAGGGCGGCCGGGGTGCTGTCGCTCGCGCTCGCCGTTCTCCCGGCACTGACGACTCTCTCGACTCGGGTGGCCGAGCTGCCGGCCGATGGTCTCGATCAGGGATGGCCAGACTCGGTGGCGCTCCTGGCACACCCATCGGAGGCGCTCATCCTCGCACTGTTGCTGTTCCCGCTCTGGGTCGTCGGGCTCACCGTCGCGCTGACAGGACCCGGCCTACGTCCTCGAACGAAGGCGTCCATCGCCGTCGTGGGGCCGACGACGGCCGTCCTGAGCGCACTGAGCACGCCGCTGGCACTCGTCGGACTCGCAGCCGTGCTGGTGTGGGTCGTCGTCACCGGCCGGCAGGTGCTACGCGAGACCCGCGCCTGAGGTGGACGGCGCCATCCGAGCGCTCAGGGCCCGAGCGACGGAGCGTGGACAGACGCTGAGCGGATACCTGCGCGTCGAGCTGGACCGGTTGGCCGCGCGATCGACGAACGCCGAGATCGCCGACCGCCTCGCTCGGCGCGACCGCACCGGCGGCCCCAGCGTCACCGACACCGTGGCCGAGATCCGCCGCACACGCGAGAACCCGTGATCGTCATCGAGGCGTCGGCGATGGTCGACGCGCTCGTCGACCGCCCGCCCGAGCACGAGCTGCTCGCCACGATGGCCGACGCCCAGCGGCATGCTCCCGTCCTGATCGACGACGAAGTGGTCGGCGCACTCCGCGGTCACGCTCTCGCCGGTCGGCTCACCGATCAGCGGCTCGACGATGCCATCACGGATCTCACCGACCTGCGCATCGAGCGATACCCGCTGTCGACGATGATGCGGGCCGTCGCCGCTCTACGCGAGAACCTCGCCGTGTACGACGCCGCCTACGTCGTGCTGGCTCAGGCGCTCGAGATACCGCTGGTCACCGCCGACACGAAACTGCTCGAAGCCCGGCGGCTCGGAGTCGACGTCCGCGTCATCCGGACGACCGAGCCGTGACGGCCAGACTGTCGCGACAGGTCAGAGCGCGGAGAGGATGTCGTCGACGCGGTCCTTGGCGTCGCCGAACAGCATCGAGGTGTTCGGCCGGAAGAACAGCGGGTTCTGCACCCCGGCGTACCCGGTGGCCATCGACCGCTTGAACACCACGACCTCGCCCGCCTCCCACACCCGTAGCACCGGCATGCCGGCGATCGGGGACGCGGGGTCCTCGGCCGCGGCCGGGTTGACCGTGTCGTTGGCGCCGATGACGAGCACGACGTCGGTGGCGGCGAGGTCGTCGTTGACCTCGTCCATCTCGAGCACGATGTCGTAGGGCACCTTGGCCTCGGCGAGCAGCACGTTCATGTGGCCGGGCAGCCGCCCCGCCACCGGGTGGATGCCGAACCGCACCTCGACACCACGCTCGCGCAGCCGCCGCGACAGCTCGGCCACGGGGTACTGGGCCTGCGCGACCGCCATCCCGTACCCAGGGGTGATGACGACCGAGCGCGCGTTCGCGAGCAGCTCGGCCGCACCCGCCGGCGTGACCTCGCGGTGCTCGCCCACGGGAGCGTCGGTGCTCACCGTGCCGGCCTCGACCCCGAACCCGCCCGCGATGACCGAGAGGAACGAGCGGTTCATCGCCCGGCACATGATGTAGGAGAGGTACGCACCCGAGGAGCCCACAAGCGCGCCGGTGATGATGAGCAGGTCGTTGCCGAGCAGGAACCCCGCCGCGGCCGCCGCCCACCCCGAGTAGCTGTTGAGCATCGACACGACCACCGGCATGTCCCCGCCGCCGATCGACGCCACCAGATGCCACCCCAGGGCCAGCGCCAGCAGGGTGACGATGCCGAGCACCGTGGACTTCGCCGCCGTGGACCCCTCGGGCAGCGCGGTGTAGACGACGGTGAGCAGGCCGGATGACGCGAGCGCGCCGAGGTTGAGCCAGTTGCGCCCCGGCAGCATCAGCGGGGCGGACGAGATACGAGCCGAGAGCTTGAGGAACGCCACGATCGACCCGGTGAGGGTGACCGCGCCGATGAACACCCCGACCACGACCTCGACGTCGTGGATGGCCGGGTAGGGCGTCTTCTCGTACGCGCTGTTCCAGCCGACCAGCACCGCCGCCAGCCCGACGAAGCTGTGCAGCAGTGCGATGAGCTCGGGCATGCCGGTCATCTCGACCTTGCGCGCCCGGTCGAGGCCGATGGCCGCGCCGATCGCCATCGCGCCGGCGATGAGCAGCAGGCCGACCCAGCCACTGCCGTCGCGGTCGTCCCCACCGCTGCCGAGAGGGACCGCGTCGACCCCGACCGTCGCGGCGAGCACGGTGACCGCCAGCGCGACCGCCATCCCGACGACACCGAGCACGTTGCCGCGCCGCGCCGTCTCGTGCCTCGACAGCCCGGCGAGGGCGAGGATGAAGAGCAGCCCCGCGATGATGTAGGCACCCTGCACGAGCGTCAGCCTCATCGCGCGGCCTCCTCGCGGCGGAACATCTGCAGCATCCGCGCCGTGACCCGGAAGCCGCCGAACACGTTGATGCTCGCGACGAGGATGGCGAGGAACGCGAGCAGTGACACGGCCGCGTTGCCCTGACCGACCTGCAGCAGGGCTCCGACGACGATGATGCCGCTGATCGCGTTGGTCACCGACATCAGCGGGGTGTGCAGCGCGTGGTGCACGTTGCCGATGACGTAGAACCCGATGACGACGGACAGCACGAACACCATGAGGTGCC
>JBOFJB010000155.1:0-19317 GCA_051650465.1 Dermatophilaceae bacterium
CGCTGGGATGCTCAGCCTCGACCCGACAACGCGCCGGGTGATCCGCGAAGGACACGAGATCCAGCTCACCCCGCGGGAGTTCGCCCTGCTTCACCACCTGATGCGCAAGGTCGGCCAGGTCCAGAGCAAGGGCGAGATCCTGGAGAACGTGTGGGACTCCGATTACCCCGGGGCAGACAACGTTGTCGAGGTGTACATCGGCTACCTCCGGCGGAAGGTCGATGCGCCGTTCACGCACAAGGCGATCGAGACGGTCCGCGGGGCGGGCTACCGCCTCAACCCGGTGCCAGACCACGAGGCAGGCTGATCTCAAAACGGCACCAGCCGTCCGGGGCCTCACCGGCTACAGCGGTGCCGTGGTGCGCAGACACCAGTTCGGCAACGATGGCGAGACCCAGCCCGGTTCCACCGGTCGTGCGGGTGCGCGAGTCGTCGAGACGAACGAACCGCTCGAAGACCCGGTCGCGGTCGCCCACGGGTATCGGCGGGCCGTCGTTGTCGACGATGAGCAGCGCCTGGCCGCCACGATGGCCCACTCGCACCCGAGCGCCACGCACGAGGTGACGGTTGGCGTTCTCGAGGAGGTTGCGGACGATGCGGACAATCTTCTGCGGATCGGCGAGCACGCGAACCGGCTCGACGACGACGGTGAGCGGCATCCCGCGGGCGCGGAGCACACCGGCTTCGGCGAGCACGATGTCGTCAAGGTCAACGTCTTGTCGAGCCAGGTCCATGGCGTTGCCGTCCGCAGAACTCAGAGTGAGCAGGTCGTCGACCAGCACCGAAAGCCGGTCGACCTCGGCGGTGGCCCGGTGGGCGAGGTCGTCGCGCTCGCCAGCGGGGCGGTCCTCGCCCAGCCGTTCGAGGAGCACCCTGATCGTCGTGAGTGGGCTGCGTAACTCGTGGCCTGCATCGGCGACGAACTTCCGCCGGGACAGGTCGACCTGACGGAGCAGGCTCAGCATGCGGTTCATCGTCTCGGCGAGCCGACTGAGTTCGTCCCCGCCGGGTGGGACCTCGAGGGGCTCCGCCGGGCCAGGGCCGGAGTCGGCTACCGCATCGACCTGGTAACGCATCCGCTCGACCGGTCGCAGCGCATGCCCTACGGCAAAGGTGGTGATCGCAGCCGCGAGGAGGACGAGAGCGGCTGCCCCGAAGGTGCCGAGTTCAGCGGCCCGACCAAGCGCGCGACGGTCGGTGCGTGCTCCTACCCCGACCAGGACGAGGTAGGAGCGTCCGGTGGAAGAGGCCGCACCGGCTGCAGCGACGAGATACGGACCAACCGGGTCGGCCCCGGCAACCTCCTGAAGCCGGCTGGTGCGCACCATCCCGACCGGCACAGATTCGATACTGCCCATCGGCCGACGGACCTGGGGATGGCTGCTCCCGATCACCTGGCCAGTCGCGATGTCGACGATCTGAACTACCTCGCCGTCCATCGGCGACGCCTGAGCCTCAAGCACGGCATCCAACGGCGACCGGCCGAGTTCGGCAGCGATCTCTCGGGCCTCGGACCGGGCCAGGTCGGCGGCACGATCCTCGAGCACGTCTCGAACGGAGAAGAAGACAACAGACACGATCACGACACTGACGGTGACCATGATCGGCATCGTCAGGGCGAGGATGCGGCTACGCAGCCCAAGCCGGATCCGCATGGCCACGAGTCTAGGCCGGTCCGCTCAACTCCCCGCAGGACATCCGACACCGCCTCGGCGTTTCCGCACCGCCCCGCGCAAACTCATCCGGAGCGCGGACCCTGTGGCGCATTCGCACGGGCCAGGCAGGTCGAGAAGCGGTGCGTCAGGCCGAGCGGGTTCGTGCCGAGCCGGAAAGGAAGGAGGTGAACGCACGGAGCGCGGCGTTCTCCTCCTGGAGTCGGGCGACCTCGTCGCGGAGGACGGCAAGTTCGTCGCGGCTGTCGTCGTAGAGAGGTTGACGCCGCGACTCGGCGCGTGCCGCGGTGTCGGCCTCTCGCATCCAGCACCGCACATCTGCACGAGAGACGCCGAGCATCGTGGCGACTTCGGCACAGGCGCGGGGCACCGAGCCGTGATCGGCCGCATGCGCCTGGACAAGTCGCACCGCACGCCGACTCACGGCGAGGTCAGATCGAGCGTCTACAAGAGGACGAGCGTTCACGTGGGGTCGAGGGTCTGCGTCGGGGCGGCCCTGCGCCACACCGGTGTCCGCCGAGTTCCCGACCAGGCTGAGCACGCCTGGCGAGTGGCTGATGCTGTTCACCGGAACTCCTTGTGTCGTGGATGACGGGTCGGGGCGACCGTCGTGAATGAATGTCCCACCCGGTGAGCGGCGCTATAGACAGAACCTTGACGCCCTGACGAGTTCTTTACATTGATCCAGAAACGCTGACCTAGAGGCGACATTTAGTTCGATAACTGCCGGCAATGCGCCGCGTCAATCGAACGGCAGGTCCCGTGCAGCCCTGATCGGCGGTGGGCAATGGAGGAGGTGAAGCCTCCCGCCGCGATCGCGCGCGGACGTCGCGATCGCGGCCTCGCTGTCGCGGGTAGACCGAGATCTAATCAGCACTGTCGCGGGTATCGGCCACCATCACGCCGGTCCGCTTCCAGAGGTGAGCTGGCGAGGGGACTTGAACCCCTAACCACCTGTTTACAAGACAGGTGCGCTACCAATTGCGCCACGCCAGCGGGTGCCACGCCAGCCGGCTTGGCACCCGCACATGGTACGGGCGTGAGCGTCACCCCTAGTCGGCACCCAGCCGACCGGTCGCGTATGCGAGCATCCGCAGCCGGGGCGCGGTCTCCATCCGCCACCTGTCCCCAGGCCTCCTCTGGGCACGGGCGCCGGCCCGAGAGGATCAGCGTCGGGACGATCCCATGCCTCGCCGCCGCGGGACCCCGCGATCAGGATGCCGACCTCGGGACGTCGGTCGCTTCGGGCCCGTTCCGCCGGCCCCACGACGAGGCCAGGACCTCACCCAGCGTGCTCCCCGTGGCGATCGCGAGCAACACACCGAACGCACCGAGCAACCGCACGCTACCCGCCTGGAACGACAGCGGACCTTTGCCCTCACCGAGCGCCACGAGTTCGTAAAGGCCGAGGAAGATCGTCAGACCGGGGAGCAGCGCGTAGCTGGCGGGCACGACCAGAACGGCCGACGGCACGTCCATCCGCTGAGCGACCGCACCGCCGCAGATGCCGAGAAGGACCGCCGCTACGCCGCTCGCGAGCACCGGCCCGACAACATCGGCACGGGTCAGTGTGGTGGCGGCGCCGGCCGCGAGCACCGACAGCACCGCCGTTGGCAGCACGAGCCGCCACCGGCTCTGCAGCGTCACTGCACCGGTCGCCCCCACCACCACCGCACCCGACAGCGCCGCGACTGCTGACGCCCCGGTGACCTGGAGGTCGAGCACCGACGGCGGCACGAACGCCGAATCAAGCCGCTCGGTCACTGCGAGCATGAACCCCAGTCCAGAGGCGATACCGATGACCAGCCCGGACAGGGACACCGCGACACCGAGCAGCCGGCCAGCACCGGTCAGGGGGTACCCGAACAGCACATCCTCGATCGCGGCCGCCATCGTGCGCCCCGGCAGCATGGCGACGATGCCACCGGCGACGACGAACGCGAAGTCGTCCGCCTCGAACGGGAGCGCACCCGACGCGCCCAGCGCGTAGACCCCACCCGCCAGCGCCGTAGCCGCGAACGAGTTGATGGCATTGCCGTAGAAATCCGGCAGCATGATCCGCTGGTGCAGCCGGTCGACCCCGGCAACCGCCAGCACCACCAGCATGGTGACGACTGCGGCAAGCAGCGTCGCCCCGGCCATGACCGCGACCGCTGAGGCGAGCAGAGCAGCCGCCACCGAGACCACCGACGGTGAAAAGGTCCGCGGATGACGTTTCACCGCCCTCAGCCGTTCCGCCGACTCCTCGACCCCGAGCCGGCGAGCGACGAGGTCACCGACCAATTCGTGCACCGCCACCAGCCGGGCGTAGTCGTAGTGCGACCGGCGCACCACCCGCAACAGGGTGTGCTGCCGCCCGTCGCTGCTCGCGGCCTGGATAAGCAGCGACTGGAGGGTGATGTCGACCTCGATGACATCGACGCCGGCGGCCGCCGCCACCGCAGCCACGCTCCCCTGGACCTGGGGTGCGCCAGCACCCGAACGCAGCATCAACTCACCTACGCGGGCGGCGAGGTCGACACCCTGGCGCACCGCGGCATCCTCAGCCGCCTCACCGGGAATGGCGGCGTGCCGGTACGGCGTACCGCGCAACAGGTCAGCCATCGGGAGCGGCTCGGTGGGCTCGGCGCCCCGCAGCATCCGCCGGCGACGACCCCGACCAGGGGACTGTGCGCTCATCGTGACCGGGTGCCGCAGTGCCGACGGA
Organism: Dermatophilaceae bacterium; assembly: GCA_051650465.1. Lineage (GTDB taxonomy): Bacteria > Actinomycetota > Actinomycetes > Actinomycetales > Dermatophilaceae > JBOFLG01. Next base: position 4,381 of record JBOFJB010000155.1, read on the forward strand.
TGAAACGTTCCGACATGTCGCATCAGCCTAATGGGGGTGGGTGAGCACTGGGTGTAGCCGGCCGGCATCGACCGCATCGAGCGCCTGCTGACCGACCAGGCCTTCGCCTCACGGCACGGCCGCGTGTTCGTCGACGGCACAGGCTCAGGGCGGCTGCACACCGCCCGCGACCCAGCCTGGGGCGTTCACCAGTGGCCACCACGACGGGTCGCCGCTGGTGAACGCCAACCCGAGGAGAACCGCCGCCAGCACCAGGGCCAGCCCGACGACGACCTGCCGTACGGTTGCCCGACCGGTCACGCCACGCACCAGGCTCCGGCTACCCCGGCGCAGGCTAGCCCCACCCGGCCCCCACCACGCGGTGAGCGCGGTAAACACGGCCCCCGCCACGAGCGCAAGGTCAGTGTCGGCGCGTGTCGGCACGCCACTAGCCGCCCCCGAGAGCGTCAACGCCGCACTGACCGTCGCGCTCACCCCGACGACCAGAGGCAGGACCACGGTGAGCGCGGCGCCGACCAGCCCGACCGCCGCATGCCACGGGCTCGACATCACGGCCACCGCGACATCGCTCCCCCGCTGGCCGTACATGTGCCGCCGCAGCACCAGCGAGGTGACCGACCGATCAGCGGTACGGGCGACCGTCATCCAACCGAACAGCACCATGACCGCCACCAACGGCGCGAGCGCGGCGAGCCCGGCCAGCACCGCGAGCAACGCGAGCAACGCACCGCTCCGGGCCGCTCGCGTCGTCCGTGGGTCCCCCAGCGGCAGGGCGGATGACGGCCGCCCGACCTGCACGCCGTCATCCGGCTGCGTCAACTGACCCGCACCCGCACCGGATGGAGATACGTCCCCAGGCATGGGCGTCCGGCGGTCCATCGGCACGGGCCGGGCCTGCTCCCAACCGGGCGGGCCCGCCGGCTGGCCAGACGGTAGCGCCGCCGGAGGCGGCGCGGTGTGCGGCGGCACCGGAGGGGTGTCCTCCGGTGGAGCGCCGTCGTAGCGAGTGTCCGGCCCCACCGCCGGCGAACCGACCTGCGGCGCTCCGGGCGACGGCGGCGGAAACGCCGCCGTCGGGGGCGTCGCGAGCACCTGGGTCGGCCGGCGGGTACGGCGGACGTCGATGGCCTCGGTCACCTGACCGCCGTGCGCATACTGCTCCAGCGCGGCGAGCACCTCGTGGCGGTACGGCCGCTCGGCCGGGTCAGGCGCGAGGGCCGCCCAGAGCAGCGGTTCGATCCTCGGGTCAACGGCACCCAGCTCAGGCTCGCCGGCCGACACCCGAGCGAGCACGGCGCCCATCTGCCCCCGACCGAACGGCGGGGCACCGCTCGCAGCGAACACGGTCGTGGCCGCCCAGCCCCACCAGTCGGTTGCCGGGGTGACGTCCTCGCCGGCGACGACCTCGGGTGCGAGGTACCCCGGGGTGCCCATGACCAGTCCGGTCATGGTGAGCCGGACGTCGTCGACGACATGGGCGATGCCGAAATCGATGAGTACTGGGTCGCCGTCAACAAGCAGCACATTGCCAGGTTTGACGTCACGGTGGACGACCCCGGCGGAGTGGATGACGTCGAGCGCCTCCGCGAGCCCCTCGGCGACCCGGTGCAGGCGCGCTGGCGGCAACGGGCCGCGCTCGTCGACGTACGTGTCGAGCGCCGGGCCGGGGATGTAGCGGGTGACGATGTACGGCGTATCACCGTCCACGTCAGCGTCGATGACGGGTGCGACCCGCGGATGCCGGACCCGACTCAGCGAGGTCACCTCCCGGCCCAGTCGAGCCCGGGCGTCGGGGTCGTGGGCGATCTGCGGCCTGAGCACCTTCACGGCGACTGCCCGGCCGTGCCGGTCCAACGCCAGGTGCACCACTCCCATCCCCCCCTCGCCGAGCCGCTGGACGAGCCGATACTGCCCGACACGGGGGGCGCCACCCACGGGTTCAGAGGTCGGCGTCAGGGGCGCCTGCGCTGCGTACGCGGGCCCGAGGTCATCATCATCGGCGGGCCGGAGCGGCGCCAGGGCATCGTCCGGCACACGTCCATCCATGCGGGCGTCGCCGGTCATGTCCCCACGGTATTCCGGCACGGCGGTCAACTACGGGATCGAGCCTGTCGCTGGGACCACCGTCTTTTGTGGACCTGCTACTGAGCAGCGGGCTACTGCTGGATGTAGTCGCGCAGTTGGTCCCGTTCGGCCCGGAGGTCGTCGATGCGGTACTTGACGACGTCGCCAATGCTGACGATGGCCTGCAGCGTGCCGTCGACCACGACCGGGACGTGCCGGATGCGGCGCTGGGTCATGGCGGCTTCGAGGGCGTCGAGCACCTCGTCGGGGGCGCACGTGTGCACCTCGGCCGTCATGATGTGCGACACCGGCTCGTTGAGCAATGCGGCGCCATCGGTGTGCAGGTGCCGCACGATGTCGCGCTCGCTGACGATGCCGTCGACCGCCGCACCATCGGCACTGACGACGGCCGCGCCGATGCGATGGTCAGCAAGTACCCCCAGCAAGTCGGCGACGCTCGAGTCCGGACGTACCGTGACGACCTCGGTGCCTTTGCGCCTCACCACGTCAGCGATCCTCATGGACAAACGGTAATGGCCCGCCATGCGGCGCGCCAGACCTGCACAGCGTCATCCCACGGCATCCGCGAGCGACCACCCCAACCGCACCGGATGACGCCTACGGCGTCGACCGGTGGTCGTCATCCACGCTGAGGTACGGCTCCGGTGGAGCCGCGGACGACCAGTTCGGGGCGAAAGACGTACTCGGCACGTGGCGGAGGTTCGCCACCGATCTCGTCGAGCAGCGCGCGCACCGCGGCATCACCCATGGCCACGACCGACTGCCGGATCGTGGTGAGCGGCGGGTCGGTGAAGGCCATCATCGTCGAGTCGTCGTAGCCGACCACCGAGAAGTCCTGCGGCACCGCCAGACCCATCGACCGAGCCTGCCGGATGGCGCCCAGCGCCATGAGGTCGGAGCCGCAGATCACCGCCGTCGCGCCCCGGGTGATGAGCCGACCCGCCGCCGCCGCGCCACCCTCGAGGCTGAACACGGTGTGCGTACGGAGATAGTCGAGGTGGGCCGGCTCGGTGGCGAGCACTGCACGCATCGCCGCCCGGAACCCCTGCACCTTGCGGATGACGGGCGTGTACCGCTCCGGCCCGAGGGCGAGCCCGATCTCGGTGTGCCCGAGTTGCGCGAGGTGGGTGACCGCGAGCCCCATCGACGCGACGTCGTCGTTGGAGACGAACGGCGCGTCGACGCCGTCGAGCCAGCCGTTGACCAACACGATCGGTAGGCCGCGCGCGCGCAGCGCCTGGTACCGGGCCGGGTCGCCGGTGGCGTCGGCATGCTGGCCGGAGACGTAGATGATCCCCGAGACGCCGCGGTCGAGCAGCATCTGCACGTACTCGTCCTCGTGAACGCCGCCTGCTGTCTGGGTGCACAGCACCGGGGTGAACCCCTCGGCCGCGAGCGCGGTCTCGATGACCTGCGCGAAAGCCGGAAAGATCGGGTTGACCAACTCGGGCATGATCAGTCCGACGAGCAGTGCCGATTTCGGGCGCAGCCGGTTCGGGCGGTCGTAACCGAGCACGTCGATAGCGGTGAGCACCGCCTGCTTGGTGCTCTCCGAGACACCCGGCCGGTTGTTGACCACCCGGCTCACCGTGGCCTCACTGACTTCGGCGTGTGCCGCGATGTCGGCGAGGCGGGCGGCACGCGGCTCGGTCACTCGAGGCACCTTATCGACCAGGCTCGCGGTGCAGGGCCGGGAAGGTCGTCACACGCCGAAGAGGGCGCCGGGGTCGCGCACCTGCACGTCTCGGTGTCGGGCTCGGCATCGTGCTGCTCAGGGTCGGGCTGCCGAGCTTCCCGTGGCTGCGGTAGACGGCGCCGTTGGCCGCGCCAGCACCGGAATCCTCGACGCTGCCAGTTGAGTCGGGAGCCGGCTCTACCGCAGGCTGAGGTCGCCACGTCATACTGTGCGCACCGCAGGCCGATTGGCGCCTGCGGTACGCCCTTTACGACGGACCGTCCGGCACGTTCCTGCCGGTGAAGGAAGGCAACGACGCCATGGCAACAGTGAAGTTCGACTTGGCCACCCGGATTTACCCGGGCAACGACACCCCCTCCGTCGACAAACTCGACATCGACATCCAGGACGGCGAGTTCCTCGTCCTCGTCGGCCCCTCCGGTTGCGGCAAGTCCACGTCGCTGCGGATGCTCGCCGGCCTCGAGGAGGTCAACGACGGCAAGATCTGGATCGGCGACCGCGACGTCACCGACCTCTCTCCGAAAGACCGCGACGTCGCGATGGTCTTCCAGAACTACGCGCTCTACCCGCACATGAGCGTCGCCGACAACATGGGCTTCGCGCTGAAGATCGCCGGGGTCGACAAGAGCGAGATCCGCAAGCGCGTCGAGGAGGCCGCCGGCATCCTCGACCTCACCCAGTACCTGGAGCGCAAACCCAAGGCACTCTCAGGTGGGCAGCGCCAGCGCGTCGCCATGGGTCGCGCGATCGTGCGGAGCCCGCAGGTGTTCCTCATGGACGAGCCGCTCTCCAACCTCGACGCCAAGTTGCGCGTGCAGACCCGCACCCAGATCGCCTCGCTGCAGCGCCGGCTGGGCGTGACCACCGTCTACGTGACCCACGACCAGGTCGAGGCCATGACGATGGGCGACCGCATCGCGCTGCTCAAGGACGGCCTGCTCCAGCAGTGCGCCACCCCGCGCGAGATGTACGACAAGCCGAACAACCTCTTCGTCGCGGGCTTCATCGGCTCGCCGGCGATGAACCTCGTCTCGGTGCCGGTCACCGAGGACGGCGTGAAGTTCGGCACCCACCGGGTGCCAGTCGCTCGCGATCAACTCGCGGCCGGCGGGTCGCAGGTGGTCGTGGGCGTGCGGCCCGAGGATGTCGAGGTGACGACGAACGACGACGGCCTCAAGTTGACCGTTGACGTCGTCGAGGAACTCGGCGCCGACGCTTACGTCTACGCCACCCCGGCCGACCCGAACATCACCCTCGAGGGCAGCGGCGACGACAGCCTCGCCAAGCCCTTCATCGCCCGGGTCGACGGCCGACGAGTACCCGAGAAGGGGTCGACGATCTTCGTCTACCCCGACCCCGAGCACATGCACGTGTTCGACAAGGAGTCCGGCAAGCGCCTCTGAGGTCGGCCGGCAGCCGTGAGCCGCGCCCCGGACGGCCCGCCGTCCGGGGCGCGGCGTCATCCGGGTTCCGCATCGCCCGGGAAGGACTGTCCCAGTGGCATGGGTCTGGTCGAGTGACCAGGATGTCGCCCAGTCGGAGCGCGACTGCGTCCTCGGCTGAAGGACACTCGCCTCGTCCCGCGAAAGGGCCTTGCGCGGCATCACCCCAGGAGAGGAACCGCACGGATGGCGCTGGAGCTCACCACTGCACGGCCCGACCCGGCGCTGCTCGATCTGCCGTGGAGGCTCCCACTGGAGGAGTGGCCCGACGACATCCTCGCGGCACTGCCCCGCGGCATCTCGCGGCACGTGGTGCGGTTCGTGCGGCTCTCTGGGCGGGTGCTCGCGGTCAAGGAGATCAAGGCCGATATCGCCCGGCGGGAGTACGAGTTGCTACGCGACCTGGGGCGCCTCAGCCTCCCCACCGTCGAACCGTTCGCGGTGGTCAGCGGGCGGATGACGCGCACCGGGGAACCGCTCGACGCCTGCCTGGTCACCCGGCACCTCCAGTTCTCACTTCCCTACCGCGCGCTCTACAGCCAGCCGCTGCGCAAGGGCACCGCGACTCGACTCATCGACGCGCTCGCCGTGCTGCTTGTGCGGCTGCACCTCACCGGTTTCTGGTGGGGCGACGTCTCGTTGTCGAACACCCTGTTCCGACGCGACGCCGGCGCGTTCGCCGCGTACCTGGTCGACGCCGAGACCGGCGAACTGCACCGAGACCTCAGCGATGGGCAACGCGAGCACGACCTCGAAATCGCCCGGGTGAACATCGCCGGGGAGTTGATGGACCTCGAGGCGGGCGGGCTGCTCCAGGAAGAGCGCGACCCCATCGAGGTGAGCGAGCGCATCGTCATCCGGTATCGCGAGTTGTGGCACGAACTGATGGGCTCGGAGACCATCGACGACGGCGAGCGCTGGCGGGTCGACGACCGCATCCGCCGGCTGAACGCGCTCGGCTTCGACGTCGACGAACTCGAGATCACCACCGACATCGACGGCACCTCGATCCGCATCCAGCCCAAGGTCGTCGACTCCGGGCACCATTCTCGGAGGCTGCTGCGGCTCACCGGGCTCGACGTGCGGGAGAACCAAGCGCGGCGGCTGCTCAACGACCTCGACGCGTTCGCCGCCGCCACCGGCCGGCAGGGGGATGACGAGGAGATCGTCGCGCACGAGTGGCTCACCCGCATCTACGAGCCGGTGACCCGGCGGGTGCCCCGCGAGTTGGTGGCCAAGTTGGAACCGGCCGAGGTGTTCCACGAGGTGCTGGAGCACCGGTGGTACCTCGCCGAGCGCGCACAGCACGACATCCCCATCGAGGAGACCATCGAGGACTACGTGTGCTCTGTGCTGCCGGGGAAGCCCGACGAGCAGGCCGTGCTGGGCATCGACCCCAAGGAGTTGCCGGTGGTCGCGGACGCCGCCGACCACCCCTAGGATCGCAGGCGCCCACCACTCACGCCGACAGGGGAACCGACGATGTCCGACACCTCGCCCACTCCGCCGGAGCAGCCGGGCCAGCCGGCCTCCTCGCCCCCTCCTCCCCCACCGCCAGTCGGACCGTCCGGAGCGGCACCGCCGGCGTCCGCGCCTCCTGGGCTCGCGGGAGCCGTGCCGCCATCGCCGACGCCACCCACCCCTCCGGTCTCGACGCCACCTCCGGGGGCGCCGCCGCCCACCCAGCCCGCAGTTCCGTACGGGGTTGCGCCACAAGCGAACCCGTACGGAGGACCCACCGCCGCGCCGGTGTATGCCGGCGGTCCGGCTCCAGCGGTGCCCGGCAATCTCACCTACGTCGAACAGCACTTCGGCCCGGTCGCCGACTTCGGCAAGCGGGCCCTCGCCTATCTCATCGACCTCGCGTTGCTGCTCATCGGCGTCATCCCGCTGATCATCGGCACGGTCCTCGCCGCGGTCGCCGCCGGTGACATCGAGGGCTACGACCAGTTCGGGTCCCCCATCTACGGCGACACCAACGAGGGGCTCCTCGCGACCGGAGGCATGGTCGGCCTCCTCGGCGTACTCCTCAGCCTCGGCATCGCCATCTGGAACCGGTGGGTCCGCGCCGGACGCCGCGGCCAAAGCGTCGGCAAGAGCGTCATCGGGCTGATGCTCGTCGACACCAGGACCGGCCAGCCGATCGGCGTCGGCAAGGCGTTCCTCCGCGACATCGTGCACAGCCTGGTGAACCAGGTCATCTACCTGTCGTTCCTCTGGATGCTCTGGGATGCCGACCGGCAGACCGTGGGCGACAAGGCGGTCAGCTCGACCGTGATCGTCGTGCCCAAGAAGCCCGCCTGACCGACCTCGCACGGATGACGGCCCGGCCCCCTTTGTGGGTGCCGGGCCGTCATCGCGGATGCCGTCGGGCGGGACGCGGAGGTACCGCAGCCACCGCGAGTGACGGAACCCGAGTAAATCGGGGTCGGTCGCGCCTCAGGGCCGGTCGCGACGGGCGGGGTCGATGCGCTCAGGCTGGTGACATGAGGGTCCAGCCAGGCACGTTGCGCGCCACAGTGAACAGGACCAGAGCGACCCCGATAGCCGCCGGCAGCCACCTGGGCACCCGCCAGCGCAGCGTCCGACCCTCCCAGGACGCCCGGACCCAGAACGCGAAGAGCAGCACCATGACGGCGAAGAGCGGGATGGCGATCGGGTTGCGCTCGACCGCGCCGACGACATCGAGATGGGTCAGGTCGTGGGCAGCGCGGAGCAGACCGCAGCCGGGACAGTAGACACCGGCCAGGGAGTACGAGAGACAGACGGGATAGCCGCCCGGCTCATAGGGCGTACGCGCCCACACGTAGACCGTGGCGGCGGCGGTGGGCACCGCCACGGCCGCATGCGGCAAGAGACGACGCCACCGCGACCCCCTGGGGGTCGTGGTGTGCGCCACCTCCTGCCGCACGACGCTCATGTCACAGCGAGCCGGAGGTGCTGGTGCCGCCCGAGAGGGCCGCGAGACCACCGAAGAAGAGGACCCAGATGAGGCTCAGCACGAGAAGGACCATCCCGACGATGCCGAGGATCCGCCCAATCTGGACGATCTGCCGGTTGCTGTAGCGCCCAGGACTCGCGTCGATCTCCTTGAGCGCGTTGTTGCCCATGATGAACGCCGGGATCGCGAGGAATCCACAGCAGACGATGCCGAGGATGCCGAGGATGAGGACCGTCATCCCCTTCGGATGGTCGACCGGGCCGCCCATGCCGCCGGCGGGCGGCGGGGGTGCGGCGTAGCCGCCGCCACCGGAGCCCGGCGGCGGGGGCGGGGGCGTCGAGCCGTAGTCAGACATGCGTTCCCTCTCTGCGAATCGTCACAAGGCCCAGTAGGGCCCGGCCGGGGCGTACCGGCGGCGGCTAGCGTTCCACACCGACGCACTCGTGAGCGAGCGTTTCGGCATCCTCATTGTCGACTCTCCGGCTCCTCGACGGGGCGTCGACCCGTCGGCCACTCCCAGACGCCTCACCCACCACCGGTCGACGGGTGGACCTCACCTTAGGCGGCGCGACGTGCCTCAGGCAGGACGCGGTACTCAGCGGCGGCGGCGAGCGACCTCGTAGAGCGTGACGCCAGTGGCGATCCCGGCGTTCAGCGACTCTACGGCCGAACTCATCGGCACCGACACGATCTGGTCGCAGGTCTCCCGGACGAGGCGCGAGAGGCCCTTGCCCTCCGACCCGACGACGACGACCAGCGGCTCCGACGCCAACTCGAGGTCGGGCAATTCGACGTCGCCGTCCATGTCGAGCCCGATGACGAAGAACCCGGCGTCGCGGTACTCCTGCAGCGCGCGGGTGAGATTGGTGGCCTGCGCCACGGGCACCCGTGCGGCCGCGCCGGCCGATGTCTTCCAGGCCGATGCCGTCATCCCCACCGATCGCCGTGCGGGCACCACAACGCCGTGCCCACCGAACGCCGCCACCGAGCGGACGATCGCGCCGAGGTTGCGCGGGTCGGTGATGCCGTCGAGCGCGACGACGAGCGGGATGCCGGGCGCCTGCGGGTCGACCAGGTCGCGCGGATGCACGTACTCGTACGGCGGCACCTGCAGGGCGAGCCCCTGGTGCACGGCGCCGTCGGTGAGCCGGTCGAGCTCGCCGCGCGGAGTCTCGAGCACCGGGATGCCGCGTTCGGTCGCGGTGGCCACCGCCTCCCGCACGCGGTCGTCAGCATCGATGCGACCGGCGACGTACATGGTGGTCACCGGCACGTGCGCGCGCAGTGCCTCGACCACGGCGTTGCGCCCGGCGACGACCTCGCTGCTCGCCTTGTCACGGCGGGTGCTGCTTCGTCCCGACCGACCACCTGGCGCACCGCGCGACCCGTCCCGTCCGCCGGCTGCACCGCCGGCCCGCTTCGCCGAAGCCGCCGCACGCTTGTACGCCTGGTGGTTCGGCCGGTCGACCGCCTTCGGCGTCGGGCCCTTGCCCTCCAGCCCTCGACGGCGCACGCCGCCCGACCCGACGGTGGGACCCTTCTTGCCGCTCTTGCGCACTGCGCCTCGACGCTGGGAACTGCCTGCCACGTCATCCGTCCTTCACTGTCGGGGCAAGTGACCAACGCACGCCAGCAGCGGTGTCCTCCACCATGATTCCCGCCTCAGCGAGTTCGCCGCGGATGGCGTCGGCAGTGTTCCAGTCTCGCGCGGCCCGGGCCGCCGCGCGCGCCGCGACCCGAGCGCGGACGAGTGTGTCGAGCGCACCCATCGCCTGGTCGCTACTGCCGTCACTGCCCGCCCACATCGGGTCGAGCGGGTTGACACCGAGGACGTCGGTCATCTCAACCACAGTGTGCGCGGCGTTCGCCGCAGTGTCGAGGTCGCCGCGGTCGAGCGCGGTGTTGCCGGCCCGCACCTCGTCGTGGATGACGGCGAGCGCGCCGGAGACGCCGAGATCGTCATCCATGGACTCCCGGAAGGCCGCCGGAAGCGGCGCCGCCGCACGCGGAAGATGCCCACGATCGCCGGCCTCCGCCACGTTGCGCCCACTGGGAAGGGTGCGGCGCAGGAAACCCTCGATACGGTCGACCGCCGCGGCGGCCTCCTCGATCGAGCCGTCGTGGTACTCGATGGTCGATCGGTAGTGAGCCGCGGTGAGGTAGTAGCGCACGGCGAGGGGCCGGTGCCGCGCGAGCACCTCACTCACCCGCAGCGAGTTGCCAAGCGACTTGCTCATCTTCTCGCCGCCGGTGGTCACCCAGGCGTTGTGCAGCCAGTAACCGGCGAACCCGAGCCCGGCAGCACGGGACTGGGCGAGTTCGTTCTCGTGATGCGGGAATCGCAGGTCCACGCCACCACCGTGCACGTCGAACGCGTCGCCGAGGTACTTGCGCGCCATCGCCGAGCACTCCAGATGCCAGCCCGGCCGCCCGGCGCCGAACGGCGTGGGCCATGACGCCGTCACCGGCTCGGCCGGTTTACGACCTTTCCACAGCGCGAAGTCGCGCGGATCGCGTTTGCCGCGCGGGTCGGCATCCTCGGCGCCCGCCATGTCGTCGACCTTCTGGTGGGTCAACTCGCCGTAGGACGGCCAGTTGCGCACGTCGAAGTACACGTCGCCGCTGCCGTCGTCGGCCGGGTAGGCGTGGCCCTTCTCGACGAGGGTCTCCATGAGCGCGACCATCTCCGTGATGTGGCCGGTGGCCCGCGGCTCGTAGGTGGGTGGCAGCACGCCGAGGGCGCCGAGCGCCGCCGTGGTCTCGAGCTCGTTGCGGTAACTGAGCGCGAACCACTCTTCGCCCGCCTCGGCCGACTTCGCGAGGATCTTGTCGTCGATGTCGGTGACGTTGCGCACCAGGGTGACCTCCAGACCGTGGCCGCGCGTCATCCAGCGCCGGAGGACGTCGAAAGCGACGGCGAAGCGCACATGACCCAGGTGCGGCGGCGCCTGCGTGGTGAGGCCACAGATGTAGATGCCCGCCTTCCCCGGCGTGATCGGCACGAACTCACGCAACTCGCGAGTCAAGGAGTCGAAGAGACGTAGTGCCACCGGTCAAGGCTATCGGTCGGGCGACGGCGGGCTCTCCGCGTCATCCCTGTGAGGGGGTGGACAGTCCGAGTGTGGGCACCCGCTTCGCGGCCCGTTGCTCAGTGGCCGCGGGCGATCCACTCCTCCAGGTGCGGCGCCTCGTCACCGATCGTTGTCGGGTCGCCGTGGCCGGTGAGCACCACCGTCTCCGGCGGCAGCGTGAGCAGCCGGTCCCGGATCGACGCCACGATCGTGCCGAAATCGCTGAACGAGCGCCCGGTCGCCCCCGGCCCACCGTTGAACAGGGTGTCCCCCGAGAACACCACCCCGAGCGCGGGCACGTAGAAGCAGCACGACCCCGGTGTGTGTCCCGGCGTGTGGATGACGTGCACCTCCACGTCGCCGACGGTCACCACGTCGCCGTCGGCGAGTTCGCGGTCGGGCGTCACCGGGTAGACGCGGTCCCACAGCATCCGGTCCTCCGGGTGCAGGTACGACGGTGCCCGGGTGACGTCGCAGACCTCGCCGACGCCGTTCACGTGGTCGTTGTGGGCGTGCGTGCAGAGCACCCCGCGCACCCGGCGCGAGCGGTCGATCGACGCCACGACCGCCCGCCCGTCGTGTGCCGGGTCGACCACCAGCACATCGCGGTCGTCGCCGAGCAGCCAGACGTTGTTGTCGACCTCCCACGAGCCGCCGTCGAGTTCGAAGGTGCCCGAGGTGACCACCCGCTCGACCCGGACGCCGCCCGGGGAGGTGCGCGTCGTCATCCCGATGTCGGTGGTCGGGCTCACGACGGTCCCTCCATGACGACGACCGAGCGCAGCACCTCGCCGCGCTCGATCTTGGCGAAGGCGGCCTCGACGTCGCCGATGCCGATGCGCTCGCTGACGAACGCGTCGAGGTCGAGGCGGCCCTGGCGGTAGAGGTCGACGAGCACGGGGAAGTCGCGCGTGGGGAGGCAGTCGCCGTACCAGCTCGACTTGAGCGCGCCGCCGCGGCCGAACACCTCGATCATCGGCAGCCGAATCTCCTTGTCGGGCGTGGGAACTCCGACCAGCACGACGGTGCCGGCGAGGTCGCGTGCGTAGAACGCCTGCTCGTACGTCTCAGGCCGGCCGACCGCCTCGACGACGACGTCGGCGCCGAACCCGCCGGTGAGCGAGCGAATAGCCTCGACCGCATCCTGCGTCGACGCGTCGACGGTGTGCGTGGCGCCCATCCGGCGAGCGGCGTCGAGCTTGCCCCGGTCGACGTCGACAGCCACGATCGTCGTCGCGCCCGCCACCCGCGCCCCGGCCACCGCCGCGCAGCCCACCCCGCCGCAACCGATGACCGCCACCGAGTCCCCGCGCCCGACCCCGCCGGTGTGCACCGCCGCGCCGAAACCGGCCATGACGCCGCAGCCGAGCAGCCCCACCGCGGCTGCGTCGGCGTCGCGGTCGACCGTGGTGCACTGGCCGGCAGCGACGAGAGTCTTCTCGGTGAACGCGCCGATGCCGAGGGCCGGCGCCAGCTCGGTGCCGTCGGTGAGCGTCATCCGCTGGGTCGCGTTGTGCGTCGCGAAGCAGTACCAGGGCCTTCCGCGCAGGCAGGCGCGGCACTGCCCGCACACGGCCCGCCAGTTGAGGATGACGAAGTCCCCCGGCGCGACGTCGGTGACGCCCGCGCCGACCGCCTCGACGGTACCCGCCGCCTCGTGGCCGAGCAGGAACGGGAACTCGTCGTTGATGCCGCCCTCGCGGTAGTGCAGGTCGGTGTGGCAAACCCCGCACGCCTCGACCCGGACCACCGCCTCTCCAGGCCCGGGGTCGGGCACGACGATGTCGACGAGTTCGACCTCGGCGCCCTTCGCGCGGACGATCACGCCCTGGACGGTCTGCGGCACGGGTCCTCCTCGGGATGCTGGTGCTCGCCACGCTAGCCTCTGCCCGCTACCCCCTCCTGACTTCCTGCGAGTTCCGCCGCATCCGGCCGGCGCCCAGCAGCATGTCGCGCGGCGGAAACTCGTAAGAAGTCAGCGAAGGGGGATGACGAGGGCGGTGGCGACCGCCGCGAGCCCGTCGCCGCGACCCGTGAGGCCTAAACCGTCGGTCGTGGTGCCAGCGACCGACACCGGTGCGCCCACGGCATCCGACATGACAGCCTCGGCCTCGGCCCGGCGCGTACCGACCTTCGGCGTGTTGCCGACGACCTGGACCGCGATGTTGCCGATGTCGAACCCGGCAGTGCGAACCAGCCGCGCCGCCTCCGCCAACAAGGCCGTGCCTGCGGCGTCGGCCAACTCCGGCCGCCCCGTGCCGAAGTGCGCGCCGAGGTCACCGATACCAGCAGCCGAGAACAGCGCGTCGCACGCGGCGTGCGCGGCCACATCGGCGTCGGAGTGGCCATCGAGCCCGCGCTCCCCCGGCCAGGACAACCCGGCGATCCACAACGCCCGCCCTTCGGCGGCGAACGCGTGCACATCGACCCCGATGCCGATCCGCGGAACGCTGCCGGCCGTCATCCGCCCATCCGTTCAGCGAGGTAACGCTCGGCCAGCAGCAGATCCCCGGGTGTGGTGACCTTCATCGCGAGCGGGTCACCGTCGATCACCCGCACCCGGTAACCGAGGCGTTCGACGAGCGCGGAATCATCACTGGCAGCCAGCGCACTCGCGTGCGCCGCGTCGAGCGCCGCCCGGTCGAAGCCCTGCGGGGTCTGAACCGCCCGCAGCGTGGCGCGGTCCGGAGTGCCGGTGACGTAGCCGTCGCCATCGACTGACTTGACCGTGTCCGACACGGCGAGGCCAGGCACCGCACCGGCCGCGCCAGTACGCACCGCGTCGACGACCCGGTCGAACAGGCCGATCGGCGTGAGACAACGCGCGGCGTCATGCACGAGCACGACATCGCACACCGGGTCGAGCGCAGCCAGGCCGCGACGTACCGAGGTTGTGCGGTCGTCGCCGCCGACGATCACGCGGGTGTCGGCCGGCAGCCGGATGCCGGACCACGCCGACCCCCGGACGTCACCGAGCATTTCGGGCACGACAACGACAAGACAACGCAACGGCGGCCAGCCCTGCAACGTGTCGAGCACATACCCGAGCAGCGGCCGCCCGGACAGGTCGGCGAACGCCTTGGGTCGGTCAGCGCCAAGCCGAACCCCCAGCCCGGCGGCCACCACGACAACACCGACGCTGCGCGTTGCAGCGTCGGTGTTGTTCATGTCCGTAGCGTCAGATGGCGGGCGCGAGCCAGGGGGCTTAGGACGCGAGAACCTCGTCGAGGAGAACCTCGGCCTTGTCCTCATCGGTCTTCTCTGCCAGCGCGAGTTCGGACACCAGGATCTGGCGAGCCTTCGCGAGCATCCGCTTCTCACCTGCGGACAAGCCGCGGTCCTTGTCACGACGCCACAGGTCACGGACCACCTCGGCAACCTTGATGACGTCGCCGGAGGCCAACTTCTCGAGGTTGGCCTTGAAACGCCGGGACCAGTTAGTGGGCTCTTCGGCGTATGGAGTTCGCAGAACCTCGAAGACCTTGTCCAGGCCTTCTTTCGACACGACATCACGCACGCCGACAAGATCGCAATTGTCTGCGGGGACCTCGATGACGAGATCGCCTTGCGCGACCTTGAGTTTGAGGTAGAGCCTCTCCTCTCCGCGGATGGTGCGGGTGTTGATCTCCTCGATACGGGCGGCCCCATGATGCGGGTACACGACCGTTTCGCCAACCTTGAAAACCATATGGTGTTGTCCCC
>JBOFJB010000156.1:0-3357 GCA_051650465.1 Dermatophilaceae bacterium
GCCATCCGGGCGACTCGTGCAAGCCCTACCGGCCCCTCCGTGGGCGAGAGGCCCGAACCGCGGCGACGCCCGTCGCGATCACCGCGGCACCCACCAACGCCACGGGCGCCATGGGCCACGGACCGGTGTCGGCAAGTGCGCCGGTCGGCTGCGCACGTCCCGGGTCCGACCCTTCCCCGGCGTCCGACCCACCCGGTACTCCTCCGGCGCCCGACCCGCTCACCGGAGCAGGGTCGTTCGACGGGCTGGGGGCCGCGGACGGGGTCGAGGACGGCGTGGGCTCGAGCCCCGGCTGGCAGGCGACGATCTCGACGTAGCCGTCGACGCCGTCGTACAGCCCGGTGACCGAGCCCAGACTGGAGCCGCCACCACCGCCGGACACCAGGCCCGGGACCGGGGACGAACTGCCGTAGGCGCCCATCCCGCCACCACCTCCACCGCCGAACAGTCCGCCACCCCCCGCTCCTCCGGCGGTCGCGATCAGGCGGTCGCTCGCGAACCACGGAGTGCCCCGACCGCCGTCCCCGCCGCCGCCGAGAGTGCCCGGCCCACCGGTGGAGACCGGCAGGCCGACGTCGACCTGGGGCTGGTAGGTCGGGGCGCCAGGGGCACCGCCCGAGACCGCGCCGCCAGGGGCTCCCGGGGACACCCGACCCTCGATGTTGTCGTACTGCGGGCCGATCTCGCTGACCCTGGTCCTTCCCTCGACGGCCGTCCCGTCGAACGGCTCGTACTGCGTGGCGCCCACCCAGCCCTGCGACGCCCCGCCCTCCGATCCGGCATCTCCACCGTCACCGGCGAGGTCCGGCGGCATCGGGGTCCCCAGCTGGCTGGCCGTGCCCCCCGCGTAGGGCCTGGTCCAGGAGATCGCTCCGGCGCCGCCTCCGCCGGCCGCGACCAGCACGCGATCCGCCAGCCCGTCACCGCCGACCCGGACGTCCGACGCACCGCCACCACCCCCGGGCTGCAGCCCGGTGACCGTCTCGTCGGGGTAGAGGTAGAAGGGTCCCGCGGCCGCGCTCCCGCCGCCGTTGGCGCCACCGACCGGCCCCGACGCTCCGCCACCGACGACGATCGCCACGGTGTCGCCGGGCTGTACGTCGAGCAGGCCGGCGACCACGGCTCCCCGCCCACCTCCTGCCGCGGGCCGTGACTGCCATGGGGCGTCCGGCCCGTCCGGGTATCCGCCGGAGACCGCATCGGCGCCCCGGCCGCCGGCAAGCGTCGCGCGAACCTCGACGGTGCGCGGAGGGACCACCCACTCGACGAGACCGGCCTCCGGGTCGTCGAACCGCTCGGTCCCGCACTGCGGCTCCGCGGCCAGGGCGGTCGGCCCCGTGGTGGCGGCTGCACCCAGCGGCGCGGCCGCAGCCCCGGCTGCCGCCAGCGCGGCGGCACGTCGACGACTCAGCATGCTCGTTCTCTCCTGACGACGGCAGCCCGTCGCACCGACGGCCTGCCGCGATGACGGCGGAAGACCAGCACCGACATAGCCCCTGACCAGCGCAGTCGTGGCGAGGATACCGGCGCGACCGACCCCGCGCCTCGAGTAGCGACGATCGTCGACGCGGCGAGCGAGGCCGGATCGGGCGAGTGCTCCGCTCGAGGATGCCGGCCCACTCGGACGCCGACCATCAGGTCGCGGAGCCCGGAACGCCTGTGCGGAAAGCCTGCACGAGATGAGGCGGGCGTCATCCGCCGCGCGTGTCACGCTCGGCAGGGGCGAGGGCGCGCACCACCCGCGAGGGTGACGGGCGGCCCAGGTGACCGGCGAGCCAGGTGCTCGTGGCGACGAGTGCGTCGAGGTCGACCCCGGTCTCGACGCCGGCGCCGTCGAGCGCCCACACCAGGTCCTCGGTGGCGAGGTTCCCGGTGGCCGACTCGGCGTAGGGGCAGCCGCCGAGCCCACCGGCCGACGCGTCGACCACCGCGACGCCGTCGGAGAGCGCGGCCATGGTGTTGGCCAACGCCTGGCCATAGGTGTCGTGGAAGTGCACGCCGACGCGCTCGGGGCCGATGCCCACGCCGTCGAGTGCCTCGAGCAGGCGATGGACGTGACCGGTGGTGCCGACGCCGATGGTGTCGCCCAGGGAGAGCTGGGCGCAGCCGAGGTCCATCAGCCGGCGACACACGTCGACCACCTGAGGTAGGGGAACCGGGCCCTCCCACGGGTCGCCGAAGCACATCGACACATAGGCACGCACCCAGCACCCCGACGCGAGCGCCCGCTCGACCACCGGCTCGAACATCCGCACCGACTCCGCGACAGAGCGGTTGAGGTTGCGCCGGGCGAACGTCTCGGTGGCGCTGCCGAAGATCGCCACCGCGCCGGCACCGGCCGTCAGCGCGCGGTCCAGCCCGCGGGTGTTCGGTACCAGCACCGGCCGGTCCGGTCCACGGCCGACATCGCCGAGCGCGGTGAGGAGCGGCTCGGCGTCGGCGAGCTGTGGCACCCATCGCGGGTCGGCGAACGAGGTGGTCTCGATCGTCGTGAGCCCGGCCGCGACCAGCCTTCTCACCAGCTCCGCCTTGACCTCGACCGGCACCACGGTCGACTCGTTCTGCAGCCCGTCGCGCGGGCCGACCTCGTACACGGTGACCGACCGCGGCAACGTGGGGTCCGGCTCGACCTGCGGAAGCGCGCGTCTCACCGGTCGATCCTGACACGCGCCGCGTCCTGCCACGAGAACGCCACCCGCTACTGTGACGCCGCAGGGGCGTGCCCGCCGGGGCGGCCGCGAGGACGAAGGGCCATCATGAGCAGTACGGATGACGAGCGCGCGCCACGCCCGCACGACGACCCCACCGCACCACCGGCCGAGCCCCCGTGGACCCCACCCGGCGCGACGGCGCCACTCCCCCAGGAGTCGTCGACGGCATCCTCGACGGAGCCAGGATGGTCCGGACAGCCGCCCGCGGCCGGGCCGGGCGCCGAGGTCCCGTCCACCGGACCCACACCCGGGGTCGCCCCGACCGGCGCCGAGCCGGCACCACCGGCGGCTCCTGCGCCCACCGGCTACGACCAGCCGCCGACCTACCCGCAGCCCGGGGGCTATGCGCCGCCCGCTCCGTACGCGCCACCCGCCGCCTACGGACCGTCCGACTCCTACGGACAGCCGTATCCGTCGCAGCCGGCCGGGCCGGCGGTGTCGCCCTACCCGGGGTACCCGCCCCCGCCGTACGCCCCGCCCGGTAGCGGCGGCACGAACGGCAGCGCGCTCGCCGTCACCATCACCTCCGCCGTGCTGCTGGTCTTCTGCTGCGGCGTCTACGCCATCCCTTCCGGCATCTTCGGCATCATCGGCCTCACCCGGCAGAGCACCGACCCCGAGGGCGCGAGCCGGATGGCGAAGTACG
>JBOFJB010000157.1:0-2400 GCA_051650465.1 Dermatophilaceae bacterium
GGGCCTGCTCGCGGGCACCCTGGCCGAGGTCCCCGTGGATCGCGGCGGCGGCGAAGCCGCGAGTACTGAGGTCGTCGGCGACCTTGGCGGCGGTGCGTTTGGTACGGCTGAAGACGATGGTCAGCCCACGACCGTCGGCTTGCAGCATGCGGGCGAGCATCTCGACCTTGTCCATGGCGTGGGCTCGGTAGACGAACTGTTCGACGGCCTTGACGGTGTGGCTGTCCTCGCCGTCGTCGGACATGGCCCGGATGTGCGTGGGCTGGCTCATGTACCGCCGGGCCAGCGCCACCACAGCGCCGGGCATGGTCGCCGAGAACAGCATGGTCTGCCGCCCGGCGGGGGTCAGCGCGAGCAGCCGCTCGACATCCGGGAGAAACCCGAGGTCGAGCATCTCGTCGGCCTCGTCGAGCACGACGATCCGGGTGTGCCCGAGGTCGAGGTGACCCTGGTTGGCCAGGTCGAGCAGCCTCCCGGGTGTGCCCACCACGACCTCGGCACCGCGGCGCAGCGTCTCGATCTGCGGCTCGTAGGAGCGCCCGCCGTAGATGGTGGCGACCCGGATGCCGCGGCGGCGGCCCGCCGTCTCGAGATCGCCGGCTACCTGCACGGCGAGTTCGCGGGTCGGGGCGACGGCGAGTGCTTGTGGTCGGCCGGCCGCGGGCAACGTGTCGAACGCGTCGTCGCCGGGTGCGACCACGCGGTTCAGCATGGGGATGCCGAAGCCGAGCGTCTTCCCCGTGCCGGTCTTGGCCTGCCCGATGATGTCGTGCCCAGAAAGCGCCACCGGAAGGGTCATCGCCTGGATCGGGAACGGCGCCGTGATGCCGACGTCGGCGAGGGCCGCGACCACCTCCGGATGGATGGCGAAGTCGGCGAAAGTGGGCTCCGGAGTCGCATTGGCCGGCGGCGCCGCCACCTCGGGCGCTGGAGTGTTCTCGCTGACCGGCAGCGGGGTGTGGTCGGGCGCTGGTGCGGAGTGCTCGTCATCGGCGCGGGTGGGGACGTTGGTTGTCATGGGCTCACTTCCGGTCGGGCGGCGCGCGAGGGCGCGGGCACGAATGTGCGGGCCGATCGGAGGTCTTCGGGACGGGGCCGAGATGTCGACAACATCGTCTGGGTCGCCGCGTCGAGCAGGTCACTGGTTGATGCCGACCGGGCACCGTGGACGCTGATGATCGTACCGTTAGGCTCGCCCGTCATGGCGCAGAGCTCGGGTGAGAGCCCTCAGTACCGCGCGGCGGTGGTCGACCTGCTCGGAGTGCTCGCCTACGGCGAGCTCACGGCGTTCATCCGGATGGCGGCCGACTCCGACCTTGCCCCGACGCTGTCGCTGAAGAGTTCGATGGCCCACCTCGCGAACGCCGAGTACCTCCAGTACGTGCAGTTGGTGGAGCGGATGACGGCGATCGGCATCGAGCCCGAGCCGGCGATGGCGCCCTTCGTCGTACCGCTGACCGCTTACCACGAACGCACCAAGCCGAAGGGCTGGCTCGAAGGGCTGGTCAAGGCGTACGTCGGTGAAGGGATCGCCAAGGACTTCTACCGCGAGATGTCCGCGCTGGTCGACGCGCAGACCCGCGCGGTGATGAACCTGGCGCTCGACGACGCGACCGAGACCGACTTCATCGTCTCGATCGTGCGGGACGCGCTGCATACCGACCGTACTGCCACCGGCCGGCTGGCGTTGTGGGGTCGGCGGCTGCTCGGCGAGGCCTTGTCCCAGGCGCAGGCCGTCGCGGTGGAACGCGACGCGATGTCGGCGCTACTCATCGGCGGAGGAGTCGACCTCGCCCAGGTCGGTGCGATGTTCACCCGGCTGACGGCCAATCATGAGAAGCGGATGAACCGGCTCGGCCTCGCCGCTTGAGCCCCCGGCGTCGTCAACTCTCCGGTATCGGCGACTGGCCGACGAGTCCCTTCACCCGACGACATCGCGGTCCGGCGCCCCGCACGGGCCGCCGCGGATCAGCCTCATCGCCGCCATCATCGCGGTGGCGCCGCCGTGCTGAACATGACGTGGACCTTTCGCGCTCTGGCTCTCCGGGCGACGGCGTCATCCGTGGCCTGGCCCGTGGGCCAGACCCACACGGTGAACCACCAGGACTAGACCGCGCCGAAACCGACCTTGCCCTTCTCGGATTCGCCGACCTGGATCCAGCCGATCGCCCGGCCCGGAACGAGGACCTCACGGCCCTTGCTGTCAGTGAGTCGGAGCACCCCGTCAGCGGCCAGCGCCTGCTCGACCGCCGTGGCAACGGCAGCGGCGTCGCTGTCGGTCTCGATGCTCAACTCGCGGGCCACGTTCTGGATGCCGATAGTGACGTCCATGTCGGCGAGGTCCTTTCCTTGTCCGGGCCGTCGCGGCAGGCTCGCCACGCGTCTCGGGTCAGGCTAGCC
>JBOFJB010000158.1:0-2959 GCA_051650465.1 Dermatophilaceae bacterium
CCGACCGCGAAGAACACCGGCATGACCTGCAGCAGCCAGGTGGCGAGCCAGCCACCCGGCACGTCGTCGACCGGTCCCGGCATGAGCAGGCGACCGTCGCCGACGTGCAGGAGGGACAGCGTCGTGTGCCAGACGACGACCACGACGATCGCCGCCGCGCGTACCCCGTCGACGACCCGATCACGCCCCGCCCCGACCGCGGCCGACGGGTGCGGACGGCCATGGACCAGCTCTGTCGGGCGCCCGGGTGAGGCGCCCCTGGCGGACGGCTCGCGGGAGGTCGGGACACCGGTCACATCGGCCTCCAGGTTGAGGACGCCGGTCGGGCCTTCATCGTAGGCACGTGCGACGTGCCCGTCGGAGGCCCGTAGGCCGGGTCACCGTATCGTGGTCCGGTGGCCCGTTACCTGGACGTCCACCCGGTCGACCCGCAGCCCCGCGCGATCACCCAAGCCGTCGGCTCGCTTCGCGACGGCGGCCTGCTCGCCTACCCCACCGACTCCGGGTACGCCCTGGGTGCGCTGATGGGTGAGCGCGGCGCCAGAGACCGGATCCTCGCGATCCGAGGCTTGGACGATCGTCATCACTTCACGCTGGTCTGCCGCGACTTCGCCCAGCTCGGCCAGCTGGTGCACATCGACAACCACGTGTTCCGCGCGGTCCGGGCCGCCACCCCTGGGCCGTTCACGTTCATCCTCCCGGCCACCGGCGAGGTGCCGCGTCGACTGCTGCATCCGAGGAAGCGCACTGTCGGAGTTCGCATCCCCGACCATCCCGTGGTCCGGGCACTGCTCTCCGAGCTGGGTGAGCCACTGCTGTCCTCCACCCTGATCCTGCCCGGCGCGGATGGCCCGATGACCGACGGCTGGGCCGTGAAGGATGCGCTCGACCATGTCGTCGACACCGTCGTCGACTCCGGCGAGGTGCGTGCGGAGCCGACCACCGTGGTCGACTGGACCGCAGGCACGCCGGAGGTCGTCCGCATCGGCGCCGGGGACCCGTCGCGGTTCGGCTGACCCGGCCGCCGGCCACCGACGGTTCGCGACGCGGTTCGGCCCCCGGGTGGACAACCCGGGGGCCGACGGCGGATGACGACCCGGTCAGCTGCCGTACAGGGCGCGCACGCCGGCGCGGTCGGTGTCGGTCATGCTGAGGTCGTCCGACGAGCCGTTGCACTGCGGGTAGTGCATGACCGAGGACGAGTCGTACGGGGTGAGCGGACGCCAGCTGCTGTTCTCGAAGCAGGTGCCGGACTCGGGCCGGGTGTGCTCGTGGCGGAAGCCGAGCACGTGGCCGAGCTCGTGGGCGATGACGTTCGACGGGCTCCAGCCGGAGGACCAGATCGAGTCGTCGACGAGGACGTTGCGCCCGCTCTTGGAGGTGCTCGGGAAGAACGCCCGGGCGATGTACTGCGAGGTCTGCACCGGCTCCACCGAGAAGATCACCCCGTTGTTCCGGGTGGTGCAGTTCGAGTCCTGGCTCGAGCGGTACACGAAGTTCACCCGTGAGGAGGCCGCCTCCCACTGACCGGCGCCGCTGCTCATCGCGTTGACGACGTCGCTGTAGCGCGAGCCGAACCGGGTGCTCACGCAGTAGGTGAGGTTCGCGACGGTGGTGGACGACCACTTGTCGTCTCGACCGCCGACGGTGTTGACGATGAGCCCGTTGGCCATGCCGCCGCCCGGGGCGGTGTCGGCGATCATGGCGTCGTAGAACGTCCGCAGGTCCTTCTTGCCGTCGACGACCTCGTCGCCGTTGACGACGTACATGCCGTCCTGGTCGACATAGGTGTCCGCGAGGAACTGCTCCCAGGTGGGTGCGGATCCGGTGTCGTCGGGTGCCGCGGTGGCGGTCATGCCGAACACGGTCGTGACCGCCAATGCCGTTCCGGCAGTAGCGGCCAGGGTTCGGCTGAGAGATCGGCTCATGTGGTCCTTCTCCTCATGTTGAGGCCCGCGCCTGTCCGGCGGGCCGCACGCGCGTCACGCTAGGTTCGACGCGGCAAAGGACGGGCATGGCAGCGGTCAGGAGTGGGTGCTCGTTGGGTCAGCACCTGGTCAGGACGGTCTCGCCGTGGTCATGACGACCCCCCGCTCTCGGCCCGGACGGGTGACCGGGCCGAGAGCCGGGAGCAGTGCCGGCACGTCGGTCGCAGCGCTACCGCTCGGCCTCAGCTGCCGTAGAGCGCGCGGACGCCCTCGCGGTCGGTGTCGGTCATGCTGAGGTCGTCGGAGGTCCCGTTGCACTGCGGGTAGTGCATGATCGACGACGAGTCGTACGGGGTGAGCGGACGCCAGCTGCTGTCCTCGAAGCAGGTGCCCGACTCGGGCCGGGTGTGCTCGTGCCGGAAGCCCAGCGTATGGCCGAGCTCGTGGCCGACGATGTTCGCCGGGCTCCAGGATCCGGTGGTCCAGATCGAGTCGTCGACCAGGATGTTGCGACCGCTGTCGGACGTGCTCGGGAAGAACGCCCGCGCGATGTACTGCGAGGTCTGCACCGGCTCCACGGAGAACAGCACCGAGCTGTTCCTCGTCGTGCAGCTGTCGTCCTCCGAGGACACGTAGACGTAGTCGACCGCGCTGGACGCCTCCTCCCACTGCGCGGCACCGGCGGCCATCGCCTCGACCATGTCGTCGTACCGCGAGCCGAAGTCGGTGCTGACGCAGTAGGTCAGGTTCGCCACCTGGGAGGCCGACCACGTGTCGTCCTGGCCGCCGACCGTGTTGACGACGAGGTCGTTCATCCCGCCGGAGCCGGAGTCCGCGACCATGGTGTCGTAGAAGATGCGGAGGTTCTCCTTGCCGTCGACGACCTCGTCGCCGTTGACGACGTACATGCCGTCCTGGTCGACGTAGGTGTCTGCGAGGAACTCCTCCCAGGTCGGTGCGGAGGATGTGCTGGTTCCGTCGTCGGGCGTCGTCGCGGCGCCCGCCGTCATCCCGAACGCCGTCGTGACGGC
>JBOFJB010000159.1:0-2504 GCA_051650465.1 Dermatophilaceae bacterium
CGGTGATGCGGCCAGTCTCGGGGTTGGTGTGCCAGTCGTTGATCGTGTCGTCGTACTGGATGCCCGGGTCGGCGCACTCCCAGGCGGCCTTGGCGATGGTGCCCATCAGCGCGCGGGCGTCGACGCTCTCGATGACCTCGCCCGTCATCCGCCCCTTCAGCCCGAACTCGGTGCCGTCCTGATAAGCGCGCATGAACTCGTCGGTGACCCGCACCGAGTTGTTCGCGTTCTGGTACTGCACCGAGACGATGTCGCGGCCGCCGAGGTCCATGTCGAAGCCGGCGTCGCGCAGCGCGCGGATCTTGTCCTCCTCGCGCGCCTTGGTCTGCACGAACTCCTCGATGTCGGGGTGGTCGACATCGAGCACGACCATCTTCGCCGCGCGCCGGGTGGCCCCGCCGCTCTTGATGGTGCCTGCGGACGCGTCAGCGCCGC
The DNA here is from genome assembly GCA_051650465.1 of Dermatophilaceae bacterium. Taxonomy (GTDB): domain Bacteria; phylum Actinomycetota; class Actinomycetes; order Actinomycetales; family Dermatophilaceae; genus JBOFLG01. The sequence continues at coordinate 436 of JBOFJB010000159.1, forward strand.
GCATGAACGACACCGGCCCGGATGCCGTGCCGCCCGAGGACAGCAACTCCTTGCTCGAGCGGATCCGCGAAAGGTTCAGCCCGGCGCCGGAACCACCCTTGAAGATGAATCCTTCCTCCTTGTACCAATTGAGGATCGAGTCCATCGAATCGTCAACGGAGAGAATGAAACACGCTGAAACCTGCTGGGGGCTTTTGGTGCCGACGTTGAACCAGACCGGCGAGTTGAAGCTGAACACCTGGTGCAGCAGGGCGTACGTCAGTTCGTGCTCGAAGATCTCGGCGTCCTCGGGGGTGGCGAAGTACCCGTGGTCCTTACCGCCCTTGACGTAAGTGAGCACGACTCGGTCGATGAGTTGTTTCAGCCCGGTCTCGCGCGCCGGCGTACCCACGGCGCCGCGGAAGTACTTGGTGGTGACGATGGTGGAGGCGTTGACCGACCAGAAGTCGGGGAACTCGACACCGCGCTGCTCGAAGATCGTCTCGCCGGTCTTCCAGTTCTGCTGCACGACATCGCGCTGCTCCCAGGTGACCTCGTCATAGGGGTGCACCCCGGGCGTGGTGTAGATGCGCTCGACGGCGATTCCCTTGCCGCGAGCGGCCTTACGAGTACCTGCACGTGCTCCGGCGACCTCGGTCATCGTTCCTTCCTTCTGCCCCACGGGGGGCGGTAAGACCCTGCTAGTGGTTCTACTCCTGGGGTCCGACAGTGGCCTGCGGACGGCCACGGTCGGCGGTGTCCCGAACGGACGAGCCGCGAGGTGCTAAGGCGGCGTGGCGGTACGAGCGCCCTGCTCGACGAGGCCGGCATGCTCGGTGAGGTCGGTATTGGGGGCGGCCCCGTCAACGCCGGTGCCCGCGACGGCGTCACGCTCGACGCGCAGCAGCGCGATGGCGTCTTCGAAGTCCGCGAGGGAGTCGAAACTCTGGTAGACGCTGGCGAAGCGCAGGTAGGCCACCTCGTCCAACTCACGCAGCGGCTCGAGCACCGCGAGCCCCACCTCATCCGCCTCGACTTCGGCTTGCCCGGTGCCGCGGATGGCCTCTTCGACCCGCTGCGCAAGGATCGCGAGGTCATCCTCGGTGACCGGGCGGCCCTGGCACGCTTTGCGCGCCCCGAGGAGCACCTTGGCCCGGCTGAATGGCTCGGTAGCGCCGGAGCGCTTGACCACGCTCAGACTGGCCGACTCGACGGTGGTGAAGCGGCGGCCGCACTCCGGGCACTGCCGACGGCGCCGGATGACGGAGCCGTCGTCGGTGGCGCGGGAGTCCATGACGCGGGAGTCGGTGTGACGGCAGAACGGACAGTGCACGACGGGTCGCGACCTCTCCTCGTCGGGTGCTTTGTGGACGCTGTGGTGGATGGCGATGTGCACAACCTGTGGATGAGGCTCACTTCATGTGCACAAGATGTGGACGAAATACATCGGTGTAACCACCATATATGGCGTCGCGCGGATTCGTGGGAGGACGTCCACGACTCGCCAAGGATGCCGTTCCGACGCACCGCCGGCCGGCCGCACCGATGCCCCACACCCGGCTCTCGCCTACCCCTTCACCCGGCTCTCGCCTACCCCGTCACCCACGCGCCAACCCCAGCGACCCGGTCGACCCCAGCGCCGCTACTTCCCCGGGTCGCGACGTCACGTCACGATGTCGTCACCTTACGAAGTCACCGGTCGACCCGCCCGCGCGTCGTGGATCACCTGCCCGGATGCGGCATCCCGAGACGGTCAGCGCAGTCGAGCCAGCCGCTCGTCGATCTCATCACGGTCGAACCGCGCTGGATCCCAGCCGGACGGCATCGAGTCGAGCCGCTCGCGATGCCCGGGGCCGCTCGGGTCGGCGATCGCTTCGAGCAGGTCGGCGTAGCCAAGCACCCCGCCGCTGTCCTCCGGTGGCCCCGCTCGGCGACCGCCGGTACACCGCGGATAGTCGGTGTCGGGAGCGGCATCCTCGATCTCCTCGACCTCGATGAGGTGCTCCCAGTTGTCACCGAAGTCGTAGCGATACAGCAGTCGATCACCCACCGCACCGAGCAGGTCGGCAAGGGCGACCCGGTCGAGCTCA
>JBOFJB010000160.1:0-3053 GCA_051650465.1 Dermatophilaceae bacterium
GTTCCTGTCGACCAGGTTCGGGGTCATCTTGATCCTCATCGGCGCCTTCTTCCTGCTCGTGGAGCGGGGCTACCTGATCCAGGCGCTCCTCGCCATCGTGGCCGGCACAGCGCTGCTGTACCTGGCGAGTCGGATGCCAGGCTGACCGCAACTGGTGCCCCCGCTCGGCGCGCTCCGCGCCAGCCGCCTCCGACCCTGCGATACACGGATCGGCTGTGCTGTGTTCGTACGGTTCGTGCAGGTCGCACAAGCCACACGGTTGACAGCCCTCGCGAACCGGACGCGGGCGCGTCTCCACGGGAGGTGTCGCAAGGTCGAATCCTGCTGGGGCACGTGCGTGCCGGCGCGCGCCAGCGCAAGTGGCCTCGATCTCCGGCCTCCGGTCGGAGGTGACCTCGTCGAGGCCGTCGACCCGGCCTGACTGCGAGCTCTGGTCGTCGACGCTCAGCGAGCTCGGCACGGATGCCGGCCGGGCATCCGTCTCGGCGCCGCGACGTTCCACCCTGGGCAGCCCCGCTGTGCCGGGGGCACCACGGTGCGCCACCTGATCGGGGCGGGTTGATGATGACTTGGCGCTCTGGTTACGTCGGTCCCGGACCCGAGGTGCGTTCCCCTATCTCGGCCCGTGCTCACGCGCCTGCTCACCCGCCGCCGACGAGAGGTCGACCCGCCATGCCCCGGCACATCGCCGTGCTGCTTCCCGCCGCGCTGGTCAGTGCTGCCCTGACGGCGGTCGCTGCCGCCACCGCGCCCGCAGCAGCGGCTCCCGACGCCGGGATCGCTCCCGTCTCGGCGAGCGCCGACCCCGGTTTCGGGATGCTGGACCCGCCGGTCACCGGCACGAGGTACTACGTCTCCGGAACCGGCGACGACCAGGCCGACGGGTTGAGCGAGCAGACCGCTCTCCGCACCCTGCAGGAGGCGGCCGGGCTGACCGGACCGGGTGACCAGGTGCTGGTGATGAACGGCAGCTACAGCAAGGCCGGGCCGAAGACCAACGTGCTCGACATCGAGACCGGTGGCACGGCCGATGCCTACGTCCGCTGGTCGGCCTACCCGGGGCACAGCCCGGTGGTGGAGGTCGGCGACAACTACGCCGGCATCCGCACGAGCGTGCCGTACGTCGTCATCGAGGGCTTCACGGTCAGGGGCCGCGCCCCGAGCCTGGATGCCGCCGAGGCCGAGCGGCTCGCGCGAGGCACCGACTGGGAAGCCTCGATGAACAACACGACCTATACCTCTGCGGGCATCGCCTCGTACCCGTCCGGTGAGGACGTGCCGCACCACCTGATCATCAGGAACAACGAGGTCTCCGACAATCCGGGTAGCGGGATCTTCTCGAACGGGTCCGACTACGTCCGTATCGAGGACAACGTCGTGCACGGGAACAGCTACTACTCGCCCTACGCGACGAGCGGCATCTCGTTCTACCAGAGCACCGCAGTCGACTCCTCGACCGACGTGAAGATGTGGATCCGCGGCAACCGGTCGTACGGCAACGAGAACAAGGTGCCGTTCTGGTACTCGAACAGTGACCCGGCCGAGCGGACGATCTCCGACGGCAACGGCATCATCATCGACGACGCTCGGCACTCCCAGAGCGGCGACGACGACCCCGGTGGCGGTGGTTCCCCCTATGTGGGCACCTTCCTCGTCGAGAACAACGTCGCCTGGGTCAACGGCGGTCGTGGCCTCAACGTCTTCGAGTCCGACGACGTCGTCGCGCGCAACAACACGTTCTACTGCAACGGTGCCACCACCGGATTCAGCGAGCTGCAGGTCTACGGTGCGGACGACGTGCGTATCGAGGCCAATGTCGTCAACGCGAGAAGTGACCGTGCGGTGCTGAACACGGGTGAGGCCACCGACGTGGCCTACACGAACAACCTCTTCTGGGGCGGTCTGAACCCGGGTTACCCATCAGGCGAGGGCAACCTCCTCGGCGTGGATCCGTCGTTCGTGGACCCGGGCAGCTCGGACCACCGGCTCCGGACCGGCAGCCCGGCCATCGACGCGCAGACCGTCCCCGCCCCCGCTGTCGACGTCGACGGCACGGCTCGACCGCAAGGCCCTGCGCCCGACCTCGGCGCGTACGAAGGCAGCGGCTGACCCGGTCACCGAGGGGATGCCGCGGCCGGCATCGGAGTCCGGACACGTCCCGCCCCAGGTCACCGGACCGGGGGCGGTACGTGTTTGTACCCATTTCTTGCTCGTGCAGGCACGAACATCGACTGAGGTGCCGACTTCCCCTCTCGCTGAGGGGTTTACACCACAAAAGCGCGAGCCACGAAGGAGGGCGCGCGCCTTGGCCGGCAATCTGTGCCGCTCGTGTTGCCGCGCGGGTTGAAACGGTCCACGATGAACTCGTCAGACCGTCAGGCGCCGGGCAGCAGGGGGCGCGTGGCGCCTCACATCCCGGCTCTCCCGCACAAGGAGCATGATGGTCGACCCCACCGACGCCGTACTCGAGTCTCGAGTGGACGGCGCTCTCGACAATGTCCACTCCGGCGCCCCTCCGGGTGCCAGCCGGCGCCGGACCGGAGCTGTCGGGCACGGCCATGGCGCCCAGGCCACCCTCCGCCGCGTCCGGCTCACTCGCGAGCGGGCCCTCGCATTGCGTCGGGCCACGGCAGAGTCGGTGCGGTCCGAGCCTCGTCGGGTCACCGAGGCCAAGGCCATCCGGTGCCTCGTGGATGCCGAGCACCTCATGTACCTCGGCGCGTTCGTCGGACGGGAGCAGTCCGTGGCGAAGGCCGCCCGCGAGCTCGGCGTGCCGTTCGCCCGCGCCTACGTGCGGGTGCGCACCCTCGAGCGGGTGGGTCTCCTGCGCAAGCACCGCGTCCAGCGGCGCAAGGGCCGGCCGATCACCACCTACGTCGCGACGGCGCAGGAGTTCGACATCCCACTGTCGGTACTGTTCGGCACCCGCGAGGTCGGGGCCGTCGAGAATCGCTGGCACGACCGGTTCGTCCGCGCGCTCGAGCAGCAGGCCCTGCGGCACCTCACGCAGAACCCGCACGGGAGCCTCCGGGTCGCGACCAGGGCCGGTCGCC
>JBOFJB010000161.1:0-6874 GCA_051650465.1 Dermatophilaceae bacterium
TCCTCGACGCGGTAGGTGCCCGCGGCGTGCCAACTCAGCCGGATGAAGAACGGGCCGTAGTGGCCGAAGTCGGCCGGCCACCAGTCCTGCGAGGTGCGCATGACCTGCACGAGGTCGGCCTTGAGCGCGTCGGCGTCGAGGCCGGCCACCGCGGTGGCGTAGTCGAAACCGGCGCCCATCGGGTCACCCGCGGGATGGTTGTTGTGCAGCACCGAGAGGTCGAGCTGGTTCGGCCACCAGTCCTGATTGGTGCGCGGGCGGTGGGCGCTCGGGGTCGGGGCGGCGAGCGCCGGACTTTCGCTCTCGCTACCTTCAGCGGTCACACCGTGTCGTTGGTCACTCACAGGCAGTTCTCCAATCACATTGTCTGACAGGGTTTTTCAGGTTTGGTTCTTCGGCAGGGATCAGATGAGGGGTGTTCAGGTGGTCCGCGACGAGGGTGACGGCGTGGCGGGCTGGCACGCCGCGCAGGTGCCCCAATAGACGACCTCGGCCTCGTCGATAGCGAAGCCGTGGTCGTCGGACGCCGTGAGGCACGGCGTGGAGCCCATCGCGCAGTCGACGTCGACGATGGCGCCACAGCGACGACAGACCAGATGGTGGTGGTTGTCCCCGACCCGCGCCTCATAGCGGGCGACCGACCCGGCCGGCTGGATACGCCGCAACAGCCGGGTGGAGGTGAGCAGACGAAGGACGTCATAGACCGCCTGGTGCGAGACCGCCGGCAGGGCGCGCCGCGCGTCGGCGAGGATCTCGTCGGTGTCGGCGTGGGCATGTCGGTGCACGGCGTCGAGCACCGCGATCCGCGGGGGCGTCACCCGGAGCCCGGCGGCACGCAGGGTGCGCTCGATCTCGTCGCGGGTGGGCACGCCTCCTACCCTCTCGCACAATCTTGAGTCGTTCAAGATCATGCGACAGCGAGTCGGCCAAGTCCCGAGTGACCGCGATTCGGCGACGCACTCGACATCGCACTTTTCGAACGCAGCGATCGCGTCCGTCGAGGACGCCTCGCCGAGGCGCCAGACCGCACCTCGAAGCGCCCCCGGCCCGGTCACGGGTCGAGGGCGCCTGGCGAGATGCCGCGACGGTCGGGGCAGGGTTGCCATCGGGCGTTGCAACCATCGTGCCGCCGTGCGGCGTGATGGCGAAAGGTGTTGCGGCACAAGCCGTCCGAAGAGACGACCGACGCCGTCTCTTCGGCTGAGGAAGGCCGCCCTACGACGACAGTGCGGTGCGCCATCGCCGGGCCGGCCACTACGTGAGTGAGCAGGACCTCGATGAGCCCCCCGACGCTGATCGCCCCCGACCCGCGGTGCGGGTCGGGGGCGATCACGTAGGTGGAGCCGGAGGGTGCAGGGGGGTCCCTCCGGCGCCACCGCTGATGGTGCCATCAGCACGGCCATTGATGACACCGCTGCCAGGCAAGCTACCCGAACGGTTGACCCGAATGTGGCCGTTCGGCCGATGCGGTCGGGTCGTTGCCCGTTAAAGCACACTGGCACACACCCGGCTCGGGCGGCACCGGCAGCGGGTCGGTCCCGCCCGGACGACTCCGCGGCAGGTAGCGCACCGCGTCGACAACAACCTCGACGTACGTGTGTTCGCCTTCGGGTGGCGGTGCCTGCCAGCGGCCCTCGCCGTACGTTGCCACCCGCCGACCGCCGGGCCCGGTGAACGCGTACCCGGACAACGGAGTCGACCAGGGCTGCCGGACGAACGCCGCTCCGCCGTCGAGCGCGCGAAGCCGGTCCTGCGACACGAAGTCGACGAGGTCATGCACGGCGTTGAACACCAGAGTGGCCGCGACGGTCACCGCGCCCACCGTCATCCGGCCACGAACGTGACGGTCGTCGACCGCCTCCCAGCGGACCGGCGCCGACGGGATGGCGCCCGGCGCGAGCACGACGAGGTCATTCAAGAGGGTGACGGTCTCGGCGCGGTCCATCCTGGGCCCCGACGCCTCGGCGACCGTCGCCACCGAGAGCAGCGCCGCCCGCATTCGCGCGCCCTCGTGGTCGTAGATATGCAGCACCTCGACCGGGATGCCGCGGCGGCGGGCCTGCATGAGGAAGAACCGCTGCGGCCGCACTCCGAAGGTGTTGACCTGGACCGCCCGGTATGGCATCCACGGCTGGTCGGGGCCGCCGCGGATGCGGCCGTGCAGGTCAGCGGTCGACGCGGTGACCGTGGGGCGCCCCACGGCGCCACTGCGACGCACGTAATGGGCCAGTGGCGCCGGGAGCCGGGCCACGTCGTCCTCGGTGACCGCAGGGCTCGTCCCCGGGAGGTCGGCGAGGGCGTGCCGAGCCGCAGTACGCCACCGCGCCTGAGCGCTCGGCGGGCCGGTGGTGAACAGGCCGTACACCGCAACTAGGGCAAGGACGCCGTTCACCGCCGTGCCGGCCCCCGCGTCATCCCACGCGGTGAACACCATCGCCTGGGACGCCGCCGCCGCGGTCGCCGCGACGGCCCACCACCAGCGCGGCGCCCCCACCGCCACCATCCCCGCGGTGGCGAACACCAGCACGCCGGCCGCGAGCCATCCCGCTCCTCCGGTGACCGACGTCGGGCTGCTCAACTGCGCCACCTCGGCCCAGCCGAAGACCCTCGCAGCACCGACCAGGTGCACCGCACCGTGGATACCGAGGACCCCGACGACCGTCCACTTCACGACCTGCCTACCCATGACCTCTTCTCCTGCTCGTCGTGCCGGACCTCGCCCGGTGACAGTGGCCGCCGGCTCACCCGGCGGCGACATGCCGGCTCACCCACGCCTCGAGCGGCGGGACGAGCAACAGCACCCCGACACCGGCTACCCCGATGACGTGGACGGTGACGTTCCACCAGGGCGTGAACTCGCCGCTGCGCGACGCCGCCACCCCGTAAGGCAGCAGGGTGAGCAGGCCCAGCCCGGCCGCCCCGAGCGCCACCGCCTCCCACCAGCCGGCCCGGGCGAACAGCCCCACCGTGGCGAGGGTGAAAGCGAGCACGGTGAGCAGCGAACCCGCCCGGGCCAGCGTCCACAGCACACCGCCGGTGTCCACGCCCCGCGACGCGAAGGCCGGGGTGGTCCACAACCAGGTGCTCCCGAGGACCAGGAGGGCGAACCCCCCGAGATTGCGGATGCTGAACACTGCACTCACCTCGTCGTGGTCGTCGGGTGGGATGACGTGACCGCGGCTCCCGAACTCCGTTCCCGTCCAGCACACAGCGTCTCGCCGGTGCGGCACCTGGCCCAGGGGAGGCCGGCCTCTCCTCGGGGGACCAAGGTCCCGGGCTTGCGCGGGTGACCTCGACCCGCGTGAATGGACCTGTGACGGACGCACGGGTGCGGGTCTATCTCCTCGACGACCACGAGGTCGTGCGGCGCGGGCTTCGCACGCTGCTCGAGTCGGCCGGCGACGTCGACGTGGTAGGCGAGTCGGGCACCGCGCGCGAGGCCGCGGCCCACATCCCGGCGCTGCGCCCGCACGTCGCGGTCCTCGACGCGCGACTCCCCGACGGCTCCGGCATCGAAGTGTGCCGCGCCGTACGGTCGGTCGACCCCGGCATCCGGGCGCTGGTGCTCACGTCCTACGACGACGACGAGGCGTTGTTCGCGGCGATCCTGGCCGGCGCCGACGGCTACGTGCTCAAGGACGTCAAGGGCCTCGACCTCGTCGACTCGGTGCGGCGGGTGGCCGCCGGCCAGTCGCTGGTCGACCCGTCGCTGGTCAGCCGGGTGCTCGAACGGGTGCGCAACGGCCCCGAGACGGCGCCCGAGTTGGCCGCGCTCACCCCGCAGGAGCAGCGCCTGCTCGGCTTCGTCGCCGAAGGCCTCACCAACCGCCAGATCGGTGAGCGAATGTCGTTGGCGGAGAAGACGATCAAGAACTACGTGTCCGTGCTGCTGCACAAGCTCGGCCTGGAGCGACGCACCCAAGCGGCGGTGCTGGCCACCCGGCTGCTGGGCCCCGGCCGCACCTGATGATGCGAACCAGATGACGAGGACCAGATGACCAGCACCAGCCGACACCTGCGAACGACGATCGCCGGATGACGAGCACCCGGTGACTGCGCTACCTGGCCCCGACGACGCCCGGCTGCGGCGCCTGGTCGCGGCGAACGAGGCCATCGTCGCCGACCTCGACCTGGCCACGGTGCTCCGCCGGATCGTCGAGGCCGCGGTCGACCTCGTCGGCGCGCGGTACGCCGCGCTCGGGGTGATCGCGCCGGACGGTCGCTATCTCGAGCAGTTCGTGCACGTCGGCATGGAACCTGGTGCCGTCGAGCGGATCGGGCACCTGCCGGAAGGCCGCGGCCTCCTCGGTGCCCTCATCGCCGACCCGCGACCGGTGCGGCTGGCCCATCTCGCCGACGACCCACGGTCGGCGGGCTTCCCGGCAGGGCACCCACCGATGGACAGTTTCCTCGGCGTGCCGGTCCGGGTACGCGGTGAGGTGTTCGGGAACCTCTACCTCACCGAGGCGACCACCGGCGAGTTCGACGAGCACGACGAGGGGCTCGCCACCGCGCTCGCGGCGACGGCCGGTGTCGCCGTCCACAACGCCCGGCTCTACGCCGACAGCGGGCGCCGACAGGACTGGCTGTTCGCCGCCACCGACCTCACCCGCCGGGTGCTCGCTGACCCGTCCGCCGTGACCGCCGCGAGTGTCGCCGAGACGGTAGCCACGCTTGCCGCCGCGCCGCTGGTGGTGGTGCTCGACCACGATGGGCCGGATGACGTCACCGTCACCGCGGCAGCCGGGACCGGCGCCGACGCGCTCACCGGCGCGGCCGTCATCCCCACCGACCCGCTGCGCCGCACCGCCGACACGGGTGACGCACGGGCTGTCGAACGGTTCGACGGACTACCGGCGGGCCTACCGGACGCCACCGGCCCGGCGCTGCTGCTGCCGTTGCACGGGCCGCGCCGCACCGTGCTGCTGGCCAGCCGGCCAGCGGGCGGGCACCCTTTCACCGGAGCCGAATTGGAGATGGCGGCCACGTTCGCGGCTCAGGTGTCGGTGGCTCTCGAACTTGCCCTGGCCCGCGAGGATCAACAACGGATGACGCTGCTCGAGGAGCGGGCACGCATCGCCCGCGATCTGCACGATCACGTCATCCAGCAGATGTTCGCTGCCGGGCTGACCGTGCAGGGTGTCGCCAGCACGCTCGACGACCCCGACCGGGCGCACGCCCTCACGGGTGCGGTGGACACCCTCGACGAGGCGGTGAAGCGGGTGCGCACGTCGATCTTCCACCTGCGCGCGACGCACCGGGGCGCACCGGGACTACGCGCCACGGTGCTCGATGTCGTCGCCGAGTCGAGCGACGGGCTGGGGTTCGAGCCACAGGTGACGTTCACCGGGCCGGTCGACGCGGTCTCCTCGGTGGACCTCACCGAGGATGTCGCGGCGGTGGTGCGGGAGGCGCTCACCAACATCGTCCGGCACGCGGCGGCGGGGGCGGTGGCGATCCGGGTGCGTACCGACCGAACGCACCTCGTGGTGCAGGTCGAGGACGACGGTGCCGGGTTCAGCGCCCCGGAGCGGAGCAGTGGACTGAAGAACCTGCGGCAGCGTGCCGAGCAGCGCGGCGGCCACCTCGAGGTCGGGCCGGGCGGCACCGGCGCCGGGACCCTGCTGGAGTGGTCGGCCCGGCTCCATTGATACAGGCGACGGTCAGGTCCGCGGCGTCGTCATCCCGGTGACTCGCGGGTCGACGAGACGTGTGGGGAGGGTCGCGCACGAGCCCAAAGGGGTGTTAACACGACAAGAACTTGTCTGCAACCTGGCGGTATCAGTACCTTATCTCGCCATGCACCTCTCTACTCTTCGGGCCCGACATGCCCGCGCTACCGCGGTCGCCCTCGTCGGCGTGGCCACCGCGGCCGCGGTCGCCGTCGTCCTGCCCGCACCCACCGTTGCGACATCCGCCGCGAACACGGCCGCCCAGGCTTCGCCGGCCGCCACGACATCCGCCAAACCCCCGGCTCAGCCGCCGGCCGCGCAAGCCGCGCAAGCGCCCACCGCGTCCGCTGCCGACGGGTTCGTCAACATCTTCAACGGACGGAACCTCAACGGCTGGTACACCTACCTCCCGTCGCAGGGGAAGAACACCGACCCCGAGGGGGTGTTCGAGGCATCCAACGGTGAGTTGCGCATCCTTGACGTGCCGGTCACCGGTAAGGACCGCGAGTTCGGCTACCTCGCCACGACCAAGGAGTACCGCGACTACCACCTCCGCTTTCAGTACAAGTGGGGCGACAAGAAATTCGCTCCGCGCGACAAGCAACTTCGCGACAGCGGCCTGCTCTACCACCTGACCGGTAAAGACAAGGTGTGGCCGACCAGCCTGGAAAGTCAGGTTCAAGAGGGCGACACCGGGGACCTCATCACCCTCGGCGGCCCCACCGTCGACATCACTACGGCCCCAGGGTCCTCCACCTACAAAGCGGGCGGGGAACTCCGCAAAGGCGTCAGCGGCAAGTTCGCCGCGAGCACCGTGGCCGACACCCTGGAGGGCTGGAACACCGTCGAAGTTGTCGTGCGGGGCAACACCAGCACCCACATCGTCAATGGCAAGACCGTCAGCCGGTCCACCAACCAGACCCTCAACGGACGCCCTCTCGAACAGGGCCGGATCGCCATCCAGGCCGAAGGCGCAGAGGTCACCTACCGCAACATCCAGATGAAGTCGCTCACGGCGGCTACCCAGGCAAAGGCGGCGGCCACGCCCGCACCGGCGCCGGCGGCTGCGCAGGCGGCGCCACAGGCGAGGGCCCAGGCCGCGCCGCGCATCCTCGCCTTCTCGAAGACGGGCGGGTTCAAGCACACCTCGATCCCGGCCGCATTGGATGCCATCGACACGCTCGGTCAGCAGAACGGCTTCA
>JBOFJB010000162.1:0-13633 GCA_051650465.1 Dermatophilaceae bacterium
CGAGCACGACCGGCCGAACCGCCCGGCCCCAGTCTGGCGCCATCCCGTAGGCGGGGAGGTAGCGCGGCACGATGTTGACCAGCCCGGCCATCGCGGACGCCCCGGCGAACCAGAGGATGAGGATGGTCGAGACGTCGTATGCGGTGCCGAAGACGTCACCGAGGTAGCCGTGGGCCAGGTAGGCCATCGCCCGGCCGTTGGCCTCGCCACCGTCCTCGAACTCTGCTGCGGGGATGAGCACGGTGGTCACCACACTGGTGGCGAGCAGGTAGCCGCTCATGATGAACGCGGCACCGGCCAGCAGTTTGCGCGTGTTGCGGACGCGGTCGCGCAGCACCTCGTCCGGCGTGCGGCCGTTGGCGGCGACCAGCGGCATCATGCTGACGCCGGTCTCGAAGCCGGAGAGGCCGAGTACCAGGAGTGGGAAGGCGAGCAGGGCCGGGCCGAGCACGTCGCCGACGCCATCCCGCCCCGAGGTCAGGGCATCGAGCCAGCCTGACCAGGCGGTCCCGTCGTCGAGGATGTCAGATACGGCGACCACGACGACGACGGCGTTGAGCGCGAGGAACGCCCCGACGAGCGGGATCGCCACCCGCACGGCTTCGGAGAACCCTTTGAGGAACACCGCGCAGAGCACGAGCAGCAGCGCCACGGTGAGCAGCACCTGATGGCCATCGAGCGCTGCGGGGAAGAGCGGGCTCTCCAGGACGTGGACCGACGCGTCAGCGGCAGACAGCGTGATCGTGACGATCCACGAGGTGACGACGAAGCCGAGCAGGACCAGGACGACGACCTTCCCCCACCAAGCCGGCAGGAGATTCTCGAGCATGCCCACCGAGCCCTGGCCGTGCGGGCTCTCGCGCGCTACCCGGGCATACATCGGCAGCATGCCGAGCAGGGTCAGCGCGACGATCAGCACGGTCGCCAGCGGCGATAGCGCTCCGGCCGCGAGCACGGCGATGCCGGGCAGGTACGCGAGGGTGGAGAAGTAGTCGACCCCGGTGAGGCACATCACCTGCCACCACGGGTGGGGCGTGGCGTGGCTCTCGCCGGTCTCGGGCCCCACTGGTTGCACCCGGTGTCTGAGCAACCATCGGCCCAATGACGTGGTCGGTTCAGGAGGGGGATGCGGGCTCGGCACCAACGCCGGGACAGCGAACGTCTCGTCGGACTGGCTCATCTGCGTCCGTCTCCATCGGGTCGGGCAATGCGGGCCCGCCGATCGTATTGGGCCCCTGCGACCACCACGGGACGACCCGTCCTCGCTGACCTCAGACCGACCGTGAACGCCGGCGGCCTGAAGCGGAAAGAGTGGAGGAGGTCAGAAGCGGCCGTAGCCACTGACGCCGGAGAACACCGCGCGCTCGTCGGTCGACTTACCCGTCCGAGGGGAATCGATCATCATCCCGTTCCCGGTGTAGATGCCGACGTGCCACGCGGGGCTACCGAAGAACACCAGGTCACCTGGCTGGGGGTCGGTGACCGAGGTTGCCGAGTCCTGCTGCTCGCTGGCCGTGCGGGGGATGTCGACTCCGGCCTTACCGAAGACGTACTGGGTGAACGCGGAGCAGTCGAAGCCGGTGCTCGGGGACTCCCCGCCGAAGAGGTAGGGGATGCCGAGCAACGATCGGGCGATACCGACAACCCCGGATGCCGAGGCTGGCACCTCACGAGCGGGTGGCGCCTCCGCCGGCGACGAACTCGCTGGCTCCACAGTGGGCCGTTCAGCAGTGGGCCGTTCACCCGAAGCCGACGCGATCGCCGGCGGCGTGGCTCTCGGCGCGGGTCTCGGCGCCGGCCGTGGCACCGCGCGGACGGCGCCGGCGCCGGTGCCGGTCCAAGGCGCTGACACCGGGGCGGGCGCCGCGGGAGCAACCACCGCGGCCGTCACCCGGATCGCTGACGTGGCTGATGCCGGAGTGCGGGTCGCCGCGAGCGCGGAACTGTGGCCGGCGGACGTCTGGCTCAGTGCCGCTGCATCGGCCGACGGCGCAGCCGAACTGCTCGGGATGGCGACCGCCGCGACGAGGCCCCCTGAGACGGTGGCGATCGCGGAGACTCGAGCGGTGCTGTGGCCGGCAGCACGAGCGATGACCCGGATCTCGTCGAACGGGCTGTATGGCGTGGCACTGCGATGTCGACCGCGGGCGCTCTGCTGGGACATAGATTGGGACCTTTCGACGCCGATGAGGTCAGCAGCCGGCATGGGGCGAACTGCTGAGGTTCCTGGGCTAGTCGTGCGACCTGTCAGTTGACGGTGATGTGCACGTGGTCGTAGTGGTTCTCCGTGGTGCTGCCGCGGTCCTCCATGAATTCCCAACTACCGCCGACGGGGCGGTAGCGCTGGCGCCAGATGACGTATTCGACGTCGAACGTGCTGGCGTTGGCGAACACGTACTCAGAGATGGCGTCACCGAGGGCCTGGTCGCTGGTCATGATGTCGATCGCCTCGCCGGTGCCGTGCTCGCCGGCGCCCGCGCGGTAACCGCCGACGGTGAGTTCACCGAACTTGGCGCGGATGGCCGAGCAGAGAATTGCGGCGTTCTGGTCGACACCGATGCCGGAGCAGTAACTCGAGACCCCACCCGAGTAGGTGGCGGTGCTGCTCGGGCTGGTGGTTTCGGAGGAGGTCGACGGCGTCGGGGATGACGCGGCTGGCTTCGGGACTGGCTTCGGCGTCGGTTTGGGGACCGCTTTCACCCCACTGACCCCGGCAAGGGTTGGAGCCACTGGACCGACCCCGGTCGGTGCGGTGATCGCGGCAGCGGCCGGCTTCGAGGCGTCGGCCGTTCCCTGGCTACGCGATCGCGACGCAGTCAGCGCCGCGCCCGCCTGCCGGCTGTCGAGGGAGCCGGCCTCGGGGGTCGCCAGGTCGAGCGGGGTGGCGTCACCGCTGGCCGGGAGAGCGAGCATCGTCGCGGCACCGCCGACGACCGCGACCCCTGCGACAGTCTTGGCGGCATACGCGGCGCCGAGCCGGCGGATGCCGTCCGGGAAACGGCGGACCGGGCCAGGGGCGCGACGACGGCCGGGCGAGCGGTGTCGGGACACGGAGAGAGTCAACCTTCCGGGGCGGGGTACGACTCGGGCGAGTTCGGGGATGCGACGTCTCCAGAATGTAGCGACCTTCCGCCCGGAAGTCACATTCCGGTAACGGGACGGTGTCTGCCGGGTTGTCGCGGCATCCGACTCACACCCGGCCTGACCTGCGTCGATGGAGGATCAGCCGCGAGCGACAAAAACATGCGATGACACCTCACGTGGCAGCGACACGCTCGCCTCAGCACGCACATCGGCCCCTACCGCGACCACGCGCGAACCGTCCCGGTGGACCTGGACCCGCCGGCCCGGCAGCAGCCCGGCGTCGGTGAGAAGGGAGAGCGCCTCGGAGTCGACCTGCACCGGTTCACCGATCCGCCGGACCACCACGACGGCCGGCTCCTCCGTGGCGACCTCGTCGAGGGTGGACAGCCCCGAGCGGAAGTCGACGGTCTCGCCGATCTCGCCGAGTTCTGCGAGACCTGGAATGGGGTTGCCGTAAGGCGACTCGAGATGGTCCGGCAGGATCGCCAGGATCTTGCGCTCGACCCGCTCCGACATCACGTGCTCCCACCGGCACGCCTCGTCGTGCACGTACTCCCACTCCAGCCCGATGACGTCGACGAGGAGCCGCTCGGCGATCCGATGCTTGCGCATCACCCGGGTGGCCCGCTGCCGACCGACCCGACTGAGTTCGAGATGCCGATCGCCGGCCACCTGGAGCAACCCGTCACGCTCCATCCGCGCCACCGTCTGCGAGACGGTGGGTCCGGAGTGCCCGAGCCGCTCCGCGATGCGGGCGCGCAGCGGCGTGATGCCTTCCTCCTCGAGCTCGAAAATGGTCCGGAGGTACATCTCCGTGGTGTCGATGAGGTCGGTCACGCCGCCAGCCTACGGCGAGGTAGCGAGTTGCCAGGCCGGCCTGGCCGGCCGCCGGCCATCGGCGTCTGGGTGCAGCGGCTGTGTCCACACTGGCTCCCGCGAGGTGAGGCCCGACTCGTGCCACTTACACGGGGTCCTCTGAGGGGCGTAGGGCACCAACTGCCTCCTCGACCGACCTGGACAGTTCCTGCCAGGCAGCGAGTCGCGTCACCGGCCCGTCGATGTCGAGAGCGTCGAGCAGTTGCCGGCGGTTCTGGTCGAAGCGCCGGTGGAGTCGGTCCAGTCGCCGGCCGGTGTCGTCCGACGCGGACGCAATTGCCTGGCGCAGCACCCCTTGGGGTCTGCGCACCGCTCAATCTCGCCGTGCTTCGGTAAGTCCGGCGTCGTTCGCCCCTTGGGGTTTCCAGCCACCCGGCGAATGCTCACCTCGTCCAGCAGGAGCCAGGCCTCCGTCATCCGGACGGGCACGATCGGCACCAGGACTGCATCCGGTGCCAGTTCGGTGCTGGCCGCGCGTATCTCATCGAGCCGGGCCGGTCGGCCAGCCCCGTTGGCGTCCCGATGGATGACAAGCACTTTCGGCACGTCACCAAGAAGCTCCAGCCCGGCATGAAGCGTTGACGTCAGATCTTTGCCGACCTTCCGCGGTAACCGAGACAGGTCAGGGGCCGTCACCCGCAGATTCACCTGCTGCCGGGCGAAAAGCCGCTCAACTATGTCAGCAAGTGGTGCATCGGACGAACCCTCGGCGATGAAGAGCGCCTGCCGTTCGACGGTCACGAGACGCCGAACTCCTGAGGAAGCTGCAGATGGCCACCCGGCGGGCCGGTCAGGTAGGCAAGGACGTCTGCCTTGGAGAATGCCTGGTGGAGAACGAGGTGCCGCCAGGAATTCTGGTACGGAACCAACACAAGACTGCGGACGATCTTCGTGCCGACAACACTGAAGTGCTGCCGTGTCTCGGCGAGCAGCAGATCCTGCTCATCGCACAACTGAACCACGCCGGGCGAGTGCGTGTTGATGATGACCTGCCGCATCGGATTCTCCACGGACGGCACCATCATCGGGTCCACGGCAAGGTCACGCACCAGGTCCAGGATGGCTCCGAGATTGGCGGGATGGATGCCGTTCTCCGGCTCCTCCATACAGATCAAGCCGTGCAGCTCCGGGTCCTCCAACAGCACACTGAGCGCCAGAAACCGCAACGTCCCCTCGGACAGTGCGCGCGCGGGAAGACGGAGCGCTCCACGCTCGACCACAAACAGCGTGAACACCTCACGCACTGGATCCAGTTCGACCTCGATGCCCTGGATCTCCGTGCCGACCAGGTCCGAGAGCCGGCCCGCCACGCGGGCGTAGACCGCTTCCGGGTCCGGATCTCGTTCGGGCCGATGCGCATGCGCGATCCGGTACAACGTGGCTGCGAGGTGCCGGCCGTCTGGGTCGATAGACCGCGGAGCCGACAACTCGTCCGGCGTGCGCAATGCGGACGGCTCGAGCGCAAGTCGTCGCCAACTCTGCATCTCCCGCCGCGCAGCAAGGATCGTCGGGTTCTCGTTGGTCAACACGGTGCTGAGCACGGTGCGGCCTGCGCGACCAGCAGCTCGCGGCTGCGGCTTCCCTCGGCTGCCACCGTCGCCGTGCACATTGATGACGGTCCCGCCATCGCGCTCCTCTGTGGAAAGGAACGCTCCACCCTGGCGTTTCCCAACAACTACCGCGTCGCGAAATGCGGGTTTGTGGGCGAAACGCAGATGCGACCGCGCGTTACCCTTCGTGATATGAGTCAGACTCTCCGCCAATAGCGAGAGCCGGCCCACACTGCCTTGGCCGGACGGCGGCTCATAGCCGAGGTTCACCTCGTACCGCAGAAAGGTGGTCGACGCTTCCGCCTCCTCGCCGAGGTCATCCTCCACCCGCGCCGGAACGAGCATCTCGGCAGCGAGATGAAGCCGACTGTCGGAATGGACTTCGCCATCCGAGAACACGTCACGCGGGTCTCCGGCCCGCGCACCCGCCGCGCCCCGCACGCGCTGCACCGCATCGACGAAGGTTTCGGTGGCGAGCACGGAAAGGAACTGAATGGCGTCGAAGACGTTCGACTTCCCGATTCCGTTAGGTCCAGCAATACACGTGAAGGGCCCGAAATCCACCGACATTTCCCGGAGGTTCTTGAACCCTCTGACCTCGAGCCTGGTGAGCACGGAGTCGAGCCTAGCGCCGCTCGCGCCGCCCGCTCCGGGAGACGCGACCCGCCGCGCGCGCTGCCAGTGCCGGTGCCGCCCGTCACACCTGCCGAGTGTCGGCATCCGGCCGCTCGAGGCTCGCCGATGCGGTCCGAATCAGAAGCGACACGGTCGTAGTGTGGCCAGGGGTGACCGACCTCACCGAGCGGTACGGCACCGTATTGGAGGCCGTCGCGGCGAGCGACGGGTGGGCCACCACCGTCCGGGCCAGTTCGCCGCCGCTCACCCTGTTGGGGGTGCTGGTGCAGCGGCTCAGCGAACCCGACCCGCGCGACCGTCGGGTGATCACCCAGCTGCACACCTAACGGGGTCTGGACGAACGATGGCACTCGTGGTCGGCCGTGGTCGGTGACGCCCAGGCCCTGGCCGACGCCGCCGTGGAGCAACTCGAGCGACCATGACCCGGCTCGTGTTCCGCAACGTCGATGCCGACCCGTACGAGGCGCTCGTCGCCGCCATCGAACGAGGCACGATCAGCACCTGGTGCGCATCACCAGCGCCATCGACCGCGAGCCGTGGGGTGACGTCGCCCGCCAGGTCGAGGAGTACCTGAGGTACGCATCGCCATACGGCGCCAGGCCGTTGCTGCACCGGGCACTCGACCGCTCGAAAGCGCACGCCGAAACCAGCGAGCGCGCCGAGGTGGTCGCGGAGATTGCCGACCTCATCGAGCGCACCGGACTGTCGGTGACCGACGTGGCCTGCCGGATCGGCACGTCCCGGCCCCGCCTGTCGACCTACCGGTCGGGGCGCGTCATCCCGTCCGCCACCCTTCTCGTGCGGCTGCGGGCCCTGGCCGACCGGATCGGCCACACGCCAAGCCCGGACAAGTCGGCGCCATGAGCCAGGGGCAACGACGCGGCGGATGACGCCCGCCCGCTTGGCACAGCCCCGATGTCGCGTCCGCCGCCGGCCGGAATCGCGTCCGCCCGCCGGCCGGGTGCGGCCCACGCTCACGGCTGGCGGCGGGACACCTGCCACGACGCGGCATCGTCGAGGCCGCCGCCACCGACCCGGGAATAGACCAGCCGGTCGTGCAGCCGGTTGCGCCGCCCGGCCCACAACTCGACCTCGTCGCACCGGATGCGGTACCCGCCCCAGAACGGCGGCACGGGAACGTCATCCGGCTGCCCGTGGTCGGGGAACTCGGCTGCACGACAGTCGTATTCGGCCTGCAGGTCCGCTCGCGACGCGACCGGCTCGGACTGCCGGGAGGTCCAGGCCGAGATCCGCGAGCCCCACGGGCGCGAGGCGAAATAGCGCTGAACCTCCTCAGCGTCGAGCGGCTCGGCCACCCCCCGAAACCGCACGGCCCGGAACATCGACGCCCAGGTGAGCCCGGCGGCGATGGCCGGGTTGTCAGCGAGCTCGCGCCCCTTGGCTGACGTCGTTGCCGTGAAGAACCCGGGGCCGCGCTGGTCGAGCACCCGCATCAACACGGTGCGCACGTTCGGGTGCCCGCTGTCGTCGACGGTGGCGACCGCGAGCGCCGTCGGCTCCGGCACATCGCCGTCAGACTCCGCGCGGCGCACAGCGTCGTCCACCCACCCCAGGACCTGGTCCAGCGGTGCGGGCGGGATCTCGGACTCGGTGACCCCGTCACCGGTGTAGTCCACGCGGCGTACGGGAGCGCGGTCGGCGGGAGCATCGGCGGCGGCATCCATGCTCGCGATGGTAAGCGGGCAGGGCAGCCTCGGCGTCGGGGTACCAGGGCGACAGCCGACCCGGAGGGGTGATCTGGCTGTCGCCCGGCCGGGGCCGAGAAGCGCCGGGCATAGGGTCGAGCCCATGAACGACTCCCCGCAGATCGCGCTGCTCATCGACGCCGACAACGCGACCGCAAGCCGGATCGACGTCATCCTCGGCGAGTTGTCGGCTCTGGGCGAGACCAACATCCGCCGGGCGTACGGCAACTGGACCAAGTCGGGCCTGAAGTCATGGCAGGAGGTGTTGCACGAGAACGCGATTCGCCCGGTTCAGGAGTTCGACAAGTCGAAGAACAAGAATGCCAGCGACATCGCGCTCGCGGTCGACGCCGTCGACATCCTGCACACCCGGTGCCCGGACGCGTTCGCCATCGCCTCCTCCGACGCCGACTTCACCCCGCTGGTGATGCGGCTGCGCGAGTACGGAGCCCGGGTCTACGGCTTCGGCGACGCCAAGACCCCGGCGCCGTTCCAGAGCGCGTGTACCCGCTTCCTCGTGCTCGACCGGCTCGAATCCCCGAGCGGCGAGGCGGATGCCGCACCGCCCACGTCGGCGCCGCCGCTCACCCCCGGCGGCCCATCGGCAAACGCGCCAAAGGAGCCGGTCGCCGCGGGCGCGAGCCGCCGCACCGCCGGGAAGGCGGCGCCGGCCCGGAAGACCTCGGCGCCCCCGCCCGAGCGGGCGACCCGGGCGCAGCTCAGGGGCGACAACAAGCTCGTGGCGCTGCTCCGCCGTGCGGTGGCGAGCGCCGCGGATGATGACGGGTGGGCCCGGGTGGGCACGGTCGCCAACCGGATCGCGAACCAGTCCTCGTTCGACCCGCGCAACTACGGCTACGCCAAACTGAGCAAGCTGCTCGAGGCGACCGAACTATTCGAGATCCGCGACGCCGGCGCACCGACGATGGCGCTGCGGGACCGGCGCCGCGCCTGACCTGGCGCCGCACGACCACCCCGGCGGTACGTCATCCGGTGCCTGACCGCCGCTGCCTCGGGGCCGTCGGTGCGGCGAGCGCGGGCGCGTTGTCGAGCCCGGCACCCACGCGCGCCCGGTCAGCCTGCCGTGCCCCAGACGATCGGCTTCTTGTAGTAGTCGGAGGGGGGGGAGCGTCGCCGCTGAATCTCGCACCGGTGACGACGCCGCCGCTGACACCGGCACCGGCACCGATGTCGCATGCCGTACTCGTGGCCCCCACCAGCCGGTCGACCGGGAGTAGCGGCATGCACTCCTACGTCACCGGATGCCGCCGGGTACCTCGACCGGCCCGTCGGCGTGCACAATGGCAGCGCCCGACGACGGTGACGAGCGACAGGGGACCCCATGAGCACACCCTCCGCGGCCCAGGCCGACCCCGGCTTCCGACCAGGGCTCGAGGGCGTGGTCGCGTTCGAGTCCGAGATCGCCGAACCCGACAAGGAAGGTGGCGCGCTGCGCTACCGGGGTGTCGACATCACGGACCTCGCCGGCCGGGTCTCCTTCGGCCAGGTGTGGGGTCTGCTCGTCGACGACGAACTCGACCCCGGGCTACCGCCGGCCGAGCCGTTCCCGCTCCCGGTGCACACCGGCGACATCCGCGTCGACGTGCAGTCGGCTATCGCGCAGCTCACTCCGCTGTGGGGTGCCAAGCCGCTCCTCGACATCAGCGACGATGAAGCCCGTCACGACCTCGCCCGCGCCTCAGTCATGGCCATCTCGTTCATCGGGCAGTCGGCTCGCGGACAGGGCCGGCCGATGGTGCCGCAAGCCGAGGTCGACCGGGGCCGCACCATCCCCGAGCGGTTCATGATCCGCTGGCGCGGCGAGCCCGACCCGAAGCACGTCGAGGCCATCGACTCCTACTTCATCTCCGCCGCCGAGCACGGGATGAACGCCTCGACGTTCACCGCGCGGGTGATCGCCTCCACCGGCGCCGACGTCGCCGCCTGCCTCTCCGGCGCCATCGGTGCGCTGTCCGGCCCGCTCCACGGCGGAGCCCCGAGCCGCGCGCAGCACATGATCCAGGGCGTCGAGCAGACCGGCGACGCTCGCCGCTACGTACGCGAGGTGCTCGACCGCAAGGAACGGCTGATGGGCTTCGGGCACCGGGTGTACCGGGCCTACGACCCGCGGGCCGCGGTGCTGCGCGCCACCTGCCAGCGGCTCGGCGCTCCCCGGTACGAGGTGGCGCTCGAGCTCGAGAAGGCAGCCATCGCCGAACTCGCCGAGCGCTACCCTGAGCGCCGGATGGAGACCAACGTCGACTTCTGGGCGGCCGTGCTCCTCGACTTCGCCGAGGTGCCGGGCGAGATGATGACCCCGCTGTTCGTCGCCGCCCGCACCGCGGGCTGGTCGGCGCACGTTCTCGAGCAGAAGCGCACCGGGCGCCTCATCCGGCCGAGCGCTCGGTACGTCGGCCACGGTCCACGCCCCCTCGAGGACGTCACCGGCTACCGCGCCTCATGAGCCGGTGGCGGCCGGATGCCGACCGCACGCCTCCGACGGATGCCGACCGCACACCCCGGCCGGGTGCACTCACGCTTGCTCAGGTGCGGCGCGCCGTACGCCGGGGGAACGCCCAGACGGTGAGCACGACCGAGACCGTGACGAGCAGGACCGGCCAGGCCAGGGCCCACCCGAGCGCGTCACCCGGCGTCGAGCCGTTCAGCAGGGCCCGCACCGACTCGATGACGGGGGTGACCGGCTGGTGCTCGGCGAAGCCGCGCAGCCACGCCGGGAGGGTGTCGAGCGGCACGAACGCACTCGACACGTACGGGAGGAACAACACGAGGAACCCGTAGCCGGACGCCGCCTGCGGTGACCCGGCGACGAGCCCGATCAGCGCGAACAGCGTGGTGATGGCGAGGATCCACAGCACGACCAGGCCGAGCGCGGCGAGCCAGCCGAGCGGACCGGCCGCCGGGCGGTAGCCGAGGAGCACGGCCAGGGCCACGACGACCGCCGTGGCGCCCACGTTGCGGACCACACTCGCGACGACGTGCCCGACGAGCACCGTGGCGGCCGGCACCGGCATCGTCCGCAGCCGGTCGACGGTGCCCGTGGCGAGGTCGCCGGCGACCTGGACGGCCGAGGACGAGGCGCCGAAACCGGCACAGAGCAGGACGATGCCCGGGGTCACGTACGTCGTGTAGGCCCGCTGGTCGCCGGAGATCGCACCGCCGAAGACGAAGGTGAAGAGCAGCATGAGCAGCACCGGCAGGGTGACCGCCATGACGAGCATCTCAGCGTCCCGCACCGAGTGGCGCAGGCTCCGGCCGACGAACACCCGGCTCGCCGACAGCACGCCGGTCACGCCGACACCCCCGCCGGGTCGACGACGGTCGACGTCGAGGTGCGGCGGCCGGCCGGACCGGTGAGCCGGAGGAACACCTCGTCCAGGGTCGGGCGGCGCACGGTGACCCGAGCGTCCGGCGGGAGCAGCCCGACGACGCGCGCCACGTCATCGGCCGTCCCGGTGGTGACGAGCTCGCGCTCGACCCCGCCGTCGGGCCGGTGCACGAGCACCCGGTCACCGCCGACGCGCGCCTTGAGCTCCTCGGGCGAGCCGTCGGCCACCACCCGGCCGCCGTCCAGCACCACGACGCGGTCGGCCAGCGCGTCGGCCTCCTCGAGGTACTGCGTCGTGAGCAGGATCGAGGTACCCGTGGCGGCGAGCGCGCGGACGTCGTCCCACAGCGCGAGCCTGCTGCGGGCGTCGAGGCCCGTCGTCGGCTCGTCGAGCATCAACAGCCGTGGCGGGACGACGAGGCTGGTCGCGAGGTCGAGCCGTCGACGCATGCCGCCGGACCACGTCCCGACCCGGCGGTCGGCGGCGGCGGCGAGGTCGACCCGGTCGAGCAGCTCGGCCGCCCGCCGGCGCGCCGCCCGCACCGGGAGACCGAGCAGGCGCCCGGTCATCACGAGGTTCTCGCGACCGGTGAGCACGTCGTCGACAGCGGCCTGCTGGCCCGTGACGGCGATGACCCGGCGGACCTCGCGGGCCTTCGTCGCGACGTCGTGGCCGAGAACCCGGGCCCGGCCACCGTCGGGCCGGCGCAGGGTCGCGAGCACCTCGACCAGGGTGCTCTTGCCGGCGCCGTTCGGCCCGAGCAGGGCGAGCACGCCCGGCCCGGCCCGCAGGTCCACGGCGTCGAGGGCCACCGTCGGGCCGTAGCGCTTCGTGAGGTTCTCGGCCTCCCAGACCGTGTGCGTCATACACCGAATATGGCATACACAGTCTGCGATGTACACAGTTCGCTACGATGGCCGGGTGGCGAGCGACGAGTCCTCGGTCCCCCGCGTGCTCGCCGTCGCGTGGGGGATGGAGACCGCGCCCGCGCGCGGGCCGCGACGCGAGCTCAGCCACGAGTCGATCGTCGACGCGGCGGTCGAGCTGGCCGACGCCGGCGGCCTCGCCGGCGTCACCATGGCCCGGGTGGCCGAGGCGCTCGGGTTCACGACGATGTCGCTGTACCGGTACGTCTCGAGCAAGGACGAGCTCGTGCTGCTCATGCAGGACGCCGCGGCGGCCGAGCCCGCGGTCATCGAGGTCGACGCCGCGGACTGGCGGCGTGGGCTGCACGACTTCGCGCACGTCGTCCTCGGCATGTACCGGCGCCACCCGTGGTTCCTCGACATCCCGATGTCGCTGCTCGGCGTGCTCATGCCGAACAACCTCAAGATCGCCGACGCCGCGTACCGCGCGATGCGCACGCTGCCGGTCGACGACGCGGTCAAGCAGGCCGTCCTGCTCGACCTCAGCATGTTCGTCCGGGCCTTCGGCCAGCTCGAGCGCGACCTTCGTCGCCCTCCTCCCGGCGCCGAGATCTCCGCCGCCACCGTGGCGATGCTCGCCGAGGTGGTCACGCCGGAGCGCTTTCCCGACCTCGCCCCGGTGTTCCGCACCGGCGGCTACACCGGCGAGCCGCCGGGCGAGGGGGACGGTCTCGACGACTTCGAGCTCGGGCTGGGGCTGATTCTCGACGGTCTGGCCGCCCGCGTGGCCGGGAGTCGTCGACGACGAGGTCCGAGACGTCGCACCGCGCCGTGACCGGCCCGGCCGGGCCTGCATGACGTCGCCGGTGCGGTGGCGGTGCGGTGGCGGTGCGCCGACGCACGAGAGTCCCGTCACCGGGTGCGGCGCCCCCGGGTTCGACGAGGGGTGGCCGGTCGGCATCCGGCCAACGGCGCGCGCCACGCGACACCGCGCCGTAGGCTCTCCTGCGCAGGGACCCGCCCCTCACCGGGCGGTGACGACCCGGAGGTGTCCATGGTGACCACGCGCGCGCTGCGGTCCGTCGTACGAGCCGCGTTGGTCGGGGTGGTGGTCGTGCCCGCGGTGACGGTCGGGTCGGCAGCCGCCGGCTCGGCGTCATCCGGCCCTGCGCCGCGCACTCCGGTCGCCGCTCCCGCTGCTGCGGTGGCCGCGCCGTCGGTCGACGTCACGACCGTGGTGTCGGGGCTCAGCCTGCCGTGGGACCTCACCTGGGTCGGCGACCTGCTGCTCTACGACCTGCGCGCCGGGGAGATCTGGAGCAAACGAGGCTCGAACGCGCCTCAGCGCGTGTCGATCTCAGGCGCCCCGACGATCTTCGCGCAGAGCGAGGGCGGGCTGCTCGGCATGGTCGCCGACCCGGCCGCGGCGACGAACCAGCGGTTCTACACCTGCCAGTCCGTGCGAGACAGCGCCGGCGACCCATCCGACGTCCGGGTACTCCGGTGGCGGATGACGAGCGACACCACCGCGGTGTCCGACGGTTCGCCCGTGGTCACCGGCATCCCGC
>JBOFJB010000163.1:0-19199 GCA_051650465.1 Dermatophilaceae bacterium
TCGAGCTCGCGGAGCGAGGCGTCCGCTGCCGCCCGCAGCAACCCGCCCAACGGGGTACGGAGCCGGGCGAGCACCACCTGGGTCTCCGGGTCACCGAAGCGCACGTTGAACTCGATCACCCGCAGCCCGCGGGAGGTGAGCGCGAGCCCGACGTAAAGCACGCCGGTGAACGGGGTGCCACGTCGGCGCATCTCGGCGACCACCGGCTGCGCGACCCGGGCCACGACGTCGTCGACCAGGCCCGGAGGCGCCCACGCCAGCGGGCTGTACGCGCCCATGCCGCCCGTGTTCGGGCCGGTGTCGCCGTCGCCGACCCGTTTGAAGTCCTGCGCCGGGGCCAGTGGTAGCGCGGTGAACCCGTCACATACGCAGAACACCGAGACCTCGGGGCCGTCGAGGTACTCCTCCACCACGACCACGCCTTCCGGACGCGCCAGGCAGGACCGGGCGTGAGCGAGCGCAGCGGCGCGGTCGTCGGTGACGAGCACCCCCTTGCCCGCGGCGAGACCGTCGTCCTTGACCACGTGCGGCGCACCGAGGGCGTCGAGCGCGTCCTCGACCTCGGCCTCGGTGGTGCACACGTGCGCCAACCCGGTCGGCACGTCCGCGGCCGACATCACCTCTTTGGCGAACGCCTTGCTCCCCTCGAGCCGGGCGGCCTCGGCTGACGGGCCGAAGCACGGCACCCCAGCAGCGCGGACGGCATCGGCCACCCCGGCGACCAACGGCGCCTCCGGGCCGACGACCACGAGGTCGGCGCCCAGGCGGATGGCGAGCGCCACCACCGCGGCCGCGTCCGCGACGCCACCCGGCAACGGTTCACACCGCGCCTCCGCCTCGATGCCGGGGTTGCCGGGCGCGGCGACGACGGCGTCGACGGTCGGGTCGAGCGACAGCGCCCGGACGATGGCGTGCTCACGGGCACCGGAACCGACGACGAGAACTAGCACGATGCCCAATCTAAGGGCGACCGGCAGCACGAGAGGCCGCTGGGTCGGCTCGATGCGGTGCGCCGCCCGCGTACACTGAAATGCTTGTGGCAGGCGCCCGGTGCGCGTCCACTCAGATCCTGGAGGAGACCTGCGTGACCGCCCCGCACCCCAGCGTGCCCCCGACCGCCGAGACCCCCGTCGAGGCCCCGGACGTCGCCGGTGAGATTGCCGCCGAACAGGCCCATGTTGACCGGGTCTACGCCGAACTGGAGAAGGCGTCCCGACGAGCCGCTGATGTCGAGGCCGACGGGTTGGCCCGGGGGCGCACCGACCGCACCGGCGAGGCCCGGGACGAAGAACTGACCGGGCTGTTCGAACGCGACGCCCTGGTGTTCGCCGCGAACCGGCGCCGGGCGACGATCGAGAAGCAATACGAGGGCCTGGTGTTCGGCCGGCTGGACCTCGGCACCGAGTCCACGCCGGCCGACGATCGTGAGGTGCGCCATATCGGCCGGCTCGGGGTGCGCGACGACGACTACGAGCCGCTGGTCGTCGACTGGCGCGCACCGGTGGCCGCCGCGTTCTACCAAGCGACCCCGGTCGACCCGATGGGCGTCATCCGGCGACGAGTGTTGCGCAGCAACGGTTCTCGGGTGGTGGGGGTCGAGGACGACCTCATGGTGCCGGAGGCTCCGGACGACATCGTGGTCGTCGGTGACGGCGCACTCATCGCCGCCCTCACCCGCAGCCGCGGCCGGCAGATGCGGGACATCGTGGCCACCATCCAGCGCCATCAGGATGAAGCCATCCGGGCGCCCTCTCGTGGCATCACCGAGATCACCGGCGGGCCGGGCACCGGCAAGACCGTCGTCGCCCTGCACCGCGCCGCCTACCTGCTCTACTCCGAGCGGCGCCGGTTCGAGAGCGGCGGCATCCTCGTCGTGGGCCCGTCGGCGGCGTACACCGCGTACATCGAGCGCGTACTGCCCTCTCTCGGTGAGGAGTCCGTGGCGCTGCGGGCGCTCGGTGACCTCGTCCACGGCATCACCGCCACCCGCCCGGACAGCCCGGAGGTCGCGGCGGTCAAGGGTTCGCTGCGAGTCCGGCAGCTGCTCCGGCGGCTCGTGGCCCGGCCGCCGGCCGGTGCACCGAGCCGGCTCCGGACATTCGTCGCCGGACAAGCGGTCCGGCTCGACGAGCCGGCGCTGCGCCGGGTGCGCTCCACTGTGCTCCGCGGACACCAGCACAACCTCGCGACGGATGCCGCCCGCGCGGCCCTCGCCGATACCGCCTGGCGCACGGTGCGCCAAGGCGACCGGTCCGCCTTCTTCGACGCCTTCGACGCCTCGCGGGACGTCGACGAGTTCATGGCCTCCTGGTGGCGCCAACTCGACCCGCGGGAGTTGCTGCTCGCGCTGGCTGATACCGACTACACCTACACCGTCTCGCGCGGGGTGCTGGCGCACGAGGAGGCCGCCGCAGTGGCGTACTCGTACCGCGAGGCGCTCGAACACGGGTCGTGGTCGGTGGCCGACGCCGCGCTGGTCGACGACCTCGTGGCGCAGCTGGGGCAGGTCCGGGAAGACGACCGTGAGGACACCGGCTTCTACGACATCGAAGAACTCGACACCCTCGCGGCGTACGGCGTGCAGGACGTGCGCGCCGGTGTCGGTCCACGCTCGGCGGCGCCATCCGCTCGGGGTGAGGTGGTGCCGGCCGACGCACGAGAACGCTTGATGCACGGGCGGATCGAGCGAGCCGAGGGGTATGCGCACGTCCTCGTCGACGAGGCGCAGGACCTGTCCCCGATGCAATGGCGCGCGCTCGCCCGGCGAGGGCGGACGGCATCCTGGACGGTCGTCGGCGACCTGGCCCAGGCGTCGTGGGGTGACCTCGCCGAGGCCCGGCGCGCCCGCGACGACGCGTTCGAGGGCCAGCAGCGCCGGTCGTTCCACATGAGCACCAACTACCGCAACGCGCGCGAGATCTTCGACCACGCGCGCCGCGTCATCCTCGAATCGGTGCCGGATGCCGACATCCCGGATGCCGTGCGCGAGACCGGGGTCGAGCCCGTCGACCGGGTGGTCGACGGCTCCCTCGCCGAGGCGGCGGCGGGCGCCGTGCGCCAACTGCTCACCGAGGTCGCCGGGTCGGTGGCCGTCATCACGCCCCGGCGGTGGGAGCATCGGCTGGCCGCGCTCGACGAGGCCGGCGACGGGCGGGTGCAACTGGTCGACCCGCTGTCGAGCAAGGGCCTCGAGTGGGACGCCGTGGTCGTCGTCGACCCGGACGCGATCGTCGAGGAGTCACCCGGCGGGGTGCGGGTGCTGTACGTGGTGCTCACCCGCGCTGCCCACCGGATGCACGTCCTCCGCCCGGCCTGATGGACCAACCTGCACGAACACTGCCCCGCGAGCGGCGACGCTCGTGGACGAAGCCGACGACAGCCGCGACATACGCACTACCGCGACGTGGGTCCCGGCGTCAGCTCAACTTGAGCCCCAGGCTCTGGTACACCGGGAACGGCTGCTTGCACTGCACCTCGAATGCCCTGCACACGTCCGGGATCTTGACCGACTTCCTGCTACCGGGGGCAGACTTCTCGCGGCTCACCACCGTCAGACCCGAGGCGACGGCCTCGGCGATCAGCCAGTAGTCGCAGCTTGCGAGGAATTCGGCTAGCGCGGCCTGCGTGAAGCCGCGGGCCGGATCGGCGGCCCATATCGACAACTTCTGCGCGGCTTGAAGCGTACCGGGCCCGACAGGTCGCCAGAAGTCGTACGGAACGGATCGCGTGGCCCAGTCGACGAGATCACCAGAACCACTCCCAATCTCATCACGTACCGCGGGGGTCGACGCGATATGGCCGCGCATCGGGCCACTGACCAGCCACTCCCAGAATCCTGGCGCCAACTCAAAGCTGTAGTACAGCCTGGCCGCTTCCATGAAGCAGTTGGAGTCGAAAAGGTAGGTCACGCGACGCCGAGTTCGTTCGCGTAGCTGTCGAAACTGCTGAGGGACTTGAGGGAGGTAAGTCGGACGGCGTCGCTCAGCGGTGTGCGGCCACCCAACGCGTCGGAGATGATTGCCCGAGAGAACCGCTCCCCGATGCGGAAAGGCTGGCTGGCGTAGTAGTTCCCGCCGCTCGGGTCGTCCGTCGACAACTCTTTCAGCCGCGCCACCTCGCCGTCGTAGACAGCATCGAAGTCGGCAAACGTCCTCAGTTGGTGCCGACGTAGCGCTTGCAAGACCACCAAGGTCCCGCAGCGGTACCTCTTGGCGAGGTCCTCCAACCGTTGGATGAGAGGCACATCGCGGACTTTGGTGTACTGCTGTCGCAGATCGTCATGCGGGACGAGGAACTCGGAGGCAACCGCGTTGCACCAGGTCTCGACGACACCCTGCGGCACCCATTTCGGGTCCTCCAGGCTGATCCCGCTGCGGCCGAGCCAGACGTGTGCGAACTCGTGGCCGAGAGTGAATATCTGCCCGTTAAGTGTCTGGCGGGCGTTGACGAACGCCAGTGGGGCGATCCGGTCGACGAGGGCGAAGCCGCGGAACTCGTTCTCGTCGAGCGGTCGATGCGTGTTGTTCTCGACCATGGAGGTGACCACCGTCAGACCGCCCAACGCCTCGAACGCGCGCAACAGGTGCTTTCGCACATCGCTCCAGGAGCCTTTGCGCTGCTCGACCTCGAAGTCGAGCCGACTACGCATGTCGGCACCTACTGCCTCAGGGTCCATGCCTTCGCCCGCGCCGACAACGTCCACCTCGGGTAGTCCGTTCTCCTCGGCATAGTCGCGGTACCAGTCCTGTCGCCGAATGCTCTGGTGCACGACAGCAAGCAGGTCGGAGGACGGCTCTCGGAGGTCAGCGTCGAACCCCTCTCGAAAGTCAGGGACGGGAAGGTTCAACGCGGGGGGACGCTCAAGAAGGAGGTAGCCGAATGGGACTCCGGCGGTCCTGGCTAGTTGTTGCGCCTGGTTCAGCGTAGGGCCGCCCTGCCCGGCGAGCCAGGCGTCCCACCGGGGGTACTTCTCCACGAACTCGCCGGGGTTCCGTCCCGAACGGTCCACCAACCACAGGAGGATGTCGGGAGAGATCGGCGCTCGCGGGCTCGCAGTCACGGGCGTCCTCCCTCCAGTTCTGCTCGCTTCGGCAGATCGTAGCGGGAGCGGCTAGATCGCTGAGTCCTGGGCCGTCAGCCTGGCGACAACCCCATCGTCCGCCCTCGTTGAGGAGTTTCAGTACGTCATCCAAGCCACCAGTGCGGGCCGGTCAGCGGCGCGGACTCGCTGCTCAAACCCCGAGAATCAGTCAGGGTGCGCAGGGATCGAAGCCGTGCCAGTCGGCCGCGGTGCTGACTCCCCAGAGCGGCGCCGCGGGTCAGGCGGCCTGCAACCGAACGATCCGGAACCCCACTTCGGCCAGTTCGGACCGTTGTTCGGCGTGTGGGGCGGCGAGTCGCCACAACGCGGCGAGGCGTCCGACGACGCGGGCCGACCGGATGCCGTTCTCCACCATGGCCACCGCCTGCGCGGCATACTCGGCAGCCGTTCCGAGATCGCCGGTGATGGTGCTGGCCGCGGCGACCGAAATGGTGTCGAAGGCGAGCGACCGGTGTTCCTCGGGGCGACGTAGCAGTACGGCCTGATGTGAACTCTCGGCGGCCAGGTCGGCGTAACTCCGGAACTGTGGATGGCGGGCCAGCGCGGTATGGACAACGGCCGAGATCCCGTGCACGTCGGCATCGGAGAGGGCGAATCTCGTCCATGCGGGTGCGGTGTCTGGGTCGGCGTGGTCAAGGTCGGCGCGGGCCCGGGCGAGGCTGTCGGCAACCCGGGTGTCGGCGCCGAGCCGGGCGTACGCCCACGCCGTGTTGGCGTGCAGGATCGCAGCGCCGGCCGGGCAGCGGGCCTGTTGGGCGGCGAGTTGGCCGAGACCGAACAGATGCAGCGCCTCACCCGGCTGGTCCTGGTGCAGGCTGACCCGACCAAGCCGGTACAGAATGTTGGCCAGCAGCGGCAAGGTGTCGGTCTGCCGCGCGAGGACCAGGCTCTGGACGAGATGCCGGCGGGCCGTCTGGTGCTGGTCGAGATCGTGCGCGGCCCAACCGACGAGGTTGTGCAGATCGGCCAGCGCGGCACGGAGGTCGGTGTCGAGAGCGTCCGGGATCCGGGCTGCGGACAGGAGTTGGGTCGCCCACGTGGCGTAGCCGCGCGCCGACTGCAGGCAGGTGCCCCCGCCGGCGACGGCGTCGAGGCTGCGGTGCACTGCGGTGACTGCGCGCACGGTGGCGACGTCCTCGACGGTCACGACGGCGGGGAGGACGATGGTGGCCGGGTCGGGCAGCCATTGGCGCAGGTCGGCAGGGATGGCGCCGACCGCGATGCCGGCCACCGCCCCAAGGAGGTCGCGGTGGTCCACCTCAGCGCCGCCGTCAAAGCGGGTCGATGCCGACCTGGGGCCGCCGGCGCGGTGGCCGTGCGCCCGCTCGTCAAGGCCTAGCCCCATGAAATGCCGCGGGATGTCGAGGCCCTCGGCGATGCGTTCGAGGACGACGTAGTCGGTCACCAGCCGGCGCCGGGCCGCGATCTCGGACACTCGACCGGCGCCGAGCCCGGTCGCGGCCGCCATCGCTGACCAGGTGAAGCCACGTTCCTTGAGGAAACCGAAGACCGCGCCGATGTCATGGCGAGCCAAATGGGCCCGCATCGGCTCGCCATGGTACGAACCGACATCCCACTATTGGGGACGAACCACCCGTCGCATATTCCCACCTTCCCCGCCCCGGCATATGCGCCCGAGGTCGCCGCGACCGTATCGGCCGGGCCAGCCCGCGGGCAACTGCCATCTCACGGTGAGGTGGTCACAGTGAGGCCCTCACCGTGGTCTGGCCACAGCCGGCGAGGCCGGGCAAGGTCATCGACGTGCCCACCGACCGACGGACGTACTACCGCCCAACGACCAGGCGGCGACAACGCACTCGGGCAGGCATCGCGGGCAGCGGCCTCGGGTTCACTGACCTGGCGTTCGGCCTCGGTGACACAGATGCCGGTGGCTGTTCACTCGGCCTCGGCGACACCGGTGTCGGGGTCGGTGGGCTGATGGCCCCGGCGTGCTGAACGGCATCCGGGTGAACCGCACATCAGCGGCCGCACCGCAGCCCGGGAGACGCAGATGGCGGCTACGGGACCGGCGAATCCGCAGCAAACTGGCGGCCATTCTTGCGCTGCCACTCACCGCGGTACTGGCCTTGACCGGCGTCATCGCCGCCGGGGCGGTGGAGCGGGCGCGGCAGGCGGAGCAGGCGCGGCTGGTGGTGGCGCTCGGTGCCGCTGCCGGCGAACTGACCGGTCGACTCCAGCAGGAACGCGCGACGGCCGCGCTGATCTTCGTGGATGGCCGCAACGCGTCGGACGCGGCGCCGGCATACCGACAGCGCGGTGCGGCCACCGACCGCGCAGCCAGCGCGTTCCGAGCCGCTCGGCAGGGGGTGCGACTCCCGGCCGGTTCGGACACCCTGGTGAACCGCATCAACGGGAACCTCTCCGGGTTGGCCGCACTGCGTCAGCAGGTGGCGACTGCCCCGGACGCCTCGGCCAGCGTGGCGGTGTTTCGCTACCGCGCGATAGTGGCCGACCTGTTGTCGTACCGGCAGGGCCTGAGCCAGGTCGGAGTGGACGCTGCCACGGCGAACGACCTCCGCGCAGCGGCGGCGTTGTCCCAGGCGATCGAGTCCTTGGGACTCCTGCAGGTCGCGGTGACCCGGGCCGTCGACGCCGACCGGCTGACGCCAACGGCGCAGCAGGAGGTGGTAGCGGCTGACTCGCGGTTCGCCGAGGCCATGCAGGTGTTCCGCGACCTCGCACCCCTCGAGTGGCGGCGGCAACTCGACGCCGCGGTTCGCGGCCAGACCGTGATGCGCGCCGAACGGCTGCAGGGGATGGCGGTCCGCGCCGAGCCGAATGTGCCGCTGCAGCTGGAGGTGAGCCCGTCGCAGTGGTCGAACACGGCGGCTGCCCGAATGGAGTTGCTGCACGCCGCGGAGCGGCGCCTCGATGCCGAGGTGCTGGCCGAGGTGGCCGACCAACGCGACGCGGAACGCCGGTGGGTCATCGGTCTCTGCAGCGCGGTGCTGGCCGGGCTGCTGGCCATGGTCTGGACTGGCTGGTGGGTGGCCCGGTCATTGGCAGGGTCGCTTACTCGGCTGCGCGTGGGGGCCGAACAGGTCGCCACCGACCGGCTCCCGGCGATGGTCGCCCACCTCGACACTGGCCGGTCCGACCCGGCAACGGTGCAACGGCTGATGGCCGAGGCCGCCGAACCGGTCCAGGTCGACAGCCGCGACGAGGTGGGCCAGGTCGCGGCAGCGTTCACCTCGGTCGCGGCTGCCGCGGTCCGCGTCGCTGGGGAACAAGCGGCGCTTCGCGCGTCGGTCGCGCAAATCTTCGAAGCCCTGTCGCGTCGGCTACAACAACGCGCTGACCGCACGATGGCCAGCCTGGACGCCCTGGAACGCGACGAGCACGACCCGGACCGACTGGCCAGGCTGTTCGCTCTCGACCACGAGGCCACCCTGCTACGTCGGCTGATCATCGGCTTGCAGGTCCTCGCTGGCGGTCGGGCCGGACGCGCGCAGACCGAACCGGTGCTGCTACCGGACCTGCTCCGTGCCGCCTCCTCGCAGATCGAGGACTACCGCCGCGTGCACCTCGGCGATGTCGACCCTGACCGGGCCATCATCCCCAGCGCTGCCCCCGCGCTGGTTCATCTCCTGGCCGAGTTAATGGACAACGCCGCGCGGTTCTCCGCACCGGAGGAAGTGGTCGAGGTCCATGGCCGCTGCGTCGGCGACCTCCTGCACGTGCAGATCCGCGACACCGGCTTGGGCATCCGCTCCGAGGTACTCGACGGCATCCGGCAACTGCTCGCCGACCCGCACCGCGTCGACCACCAGACCGCCCAACAGATGGGCCTACCCGTGGTCGGGCGGCTCGCGCAGCGGCTCGGCGTCGGCATCGAGTTCCGCTCCCACTGGGACGGTGGCGGCACCCGCGTCGACATCACCGTCCCGGCCGACCTGGTCACCACAGCACCGTCACCGGCGGCATCCGCGGCACGCCTCGCTCCCACCGCGATGCCGGCTCCTCGCCGTGGTGCGGAGGCAGCATCCGGGCCGCCGATGGAGGCGACCGCAGCGGCCGGTACCACCCAGGAACCCGCCGCAGCCCGCCCGACCGCGGCCAGCGTGACGCCGCCCCAGGAGGATGCAGAGCCACCGGGCCCGCGTCATCCTCGGGTCATCACCGAGCGGATCGAACCGCCGCTGGTGATCTTCAACGAGGTCAGCCGGTCCTGGTTCGGCAGTCAGGGCGCCGATGACGGGCCGGCCGTCTCGCCTGCACCGCAGTGGCAGGCCGCCACCACCGCCGCCGAGGCGACCCGAGCCGCGCCGGCGACGAGGACCGCGAACGGGTTGCCGATGCGCCGGTCCGGAAGCCGACTCGTTCCAGAGATCGCCACTGCCGCGCTGGTGCTCACCCCACGCGACCCGGACGCGGTCCGGCGCCGGGTATCGGCGTTTCAGAGCGGCCTGGCGCACGCCGGACGCCGCTCTCCCGCATCGTCCTCGAAGGGGCACTAGACAATGACCACCGACCGCTCCCGGTGGGGCTACCTGCTCGACCAACTGTGCGATACCCGGGGAGTCACCCATGCCGTCGCGGTGTCCTCCGACGGGATGCGGGTGGCCAGCAGCAAGGGCCTGACGGCCGACGCCGGCGACCAGATCGCCGCGTTCACCTCCGGCCTCGAGAGCCTCACCCGCGGTATCGCAGGACTGATGCAGGCCGACCCGGTGGAGCAGACCATCGTCGAGATGGCCGGCGGGCACCTGGTGATCATGGCGATCGGCGACGGCTCGATCCTCACCGTGCTCGCCCATAAGGATGCCGATGTCGGGCAGGTCGCCTACGAGATGGTCATGCTGATCAACCGGGTCGGTGCCGCACTGACCCCCGATGTCCGCACTGCACCGCACGGATGACGATGTCCGTGCCTCAGACCGACATCACCACCCCTCCGGCGGCTCGCCGCCCGACCTCCGCGAAGATCGTCGTCGCGGGCGGGTTCGGCGTCGGCAAGACCACCTTCATCGGCGCCATCTCGGAGATCACCCCATTGACCACCGAAGCCGTGCTGACCGAGGCCGGGGTCGGGATCGACGACACCTCCGCCGTACCCACGAAGGCCACCACCACCGTCGCGATGGACTTCGGCCGCATCAGCATCGACTCCGCGCTGGTTCTGTATCTGTTCGGGACACCTGGCCAGGACCGGTTCTGGTTCATGTGGGACGAACTCGTCCGCGGTGCCATCGGTGCCGTCGTGCTGGCCGACACGCGGCGCCTGGACGACTGCTATGCCGCGATCGACTTCTTCACCGACCGCAAGGTGGCCTTCATGGTCGCGCTCAACACCTTCCCTGACTCCCGTGAATTCGCCGAGCCAGAACTGCGCCAAGCCCTCGACGTCGACGCGTCGGTACCGGTGCTGACGTGCGACGCCCGCGACCGCGCCTCGGTGCGGCAGGTGCTGGTGACCCTCGTCGAGCACGTGCTCACCCTCCGCGCGAGTCACATCGACATGCCTTCTACCCTCTAGCCCCCAAGGAGAAGCCGGTGACCGCTCGCCGACGAACCACTTACCTGCTCGCCGCGCTGGCCACCGTCGGGATGCTGGCAGCGACCGGCTGCTCAGGCTCGGCCGTCACCAGCGACCGCGCCTCCGGCGACACCCTCACGGTGGGCCTGATCCTGCCGCAGTCCGGCCCGTACCAGGCCCTCGGCACCGACCTGGAACGCGGCTGGCAGCTCTATCTCGACACCCACGGCGGCACGCTGGGCGGTCAACGCATCGAACTGGTCACCGCCGACGAGGCGGAAGGTAGACAGTCCGCCCTCACCGCGGCCCGCAAACTCCTCGACCGCGACAAGGCCGACGTGATCGTCGGCACGGCCACCGCCGACGCCGTCGAGTCCATCAAGACGGTGATCACCGAGCGCAAAGTGCCGTTCGTCGGGACCGGCGGCCGGCCGTCCACACTGACCGATTTGTCATACATCTGGCACACCTCGTGGTTGTCGCGGGAGACCGGTGCGGCTATCGCCGACCACGTCCGTACTGCCGTCCAGGGCCCGGTGTACGTCATCGGGCCCGACTACATCGGCGGACGCGACCAGATCGGCGGGTTCGTCGACGAGTACACGGCCGCGGGCGGGCAACTGGCGAACGACAACGGCAAACCCTCCTGGACTCCGTGGCCCACCACCACGAACTTCCTGCCGTACCTCAATCAGATCAGGGATAGCGGCGCGAAGGCGGTGTACTGCTTCTACGCTGGGACGGCCGCGGTGGACTTCGTCAAGCAGTACGACCAGGCCGGTCTCAAGGGCAAGGTCCCGCTGTACGGGGCGGGGTTCCTCACCGAAGGTGCCGTGCTCGCCGCGCAAGGCTCTGCGGCGACCGGAGTGCGCACGGTCATGAACTACGCGCCCGACCTCGACAACCCCGCCAACCGCACCTTCGCCCCAGCGTTCCAGACCAAGCACCAGAGCGCTCCCAACGTCTACACGGTCACCGGGTACGACGCCGCGCTGGTGCTCGACCAGGCCATCGCCGCCGCCGGACCTCAGCCGACCAGTGCGTCGATCAACACCGCGATCGGCGAACTGGGCGCGATCCCCAGCCCACGCGGCGAGTGGCGCTTCGGCGCCAACCACTCGCCCGTCCAACCCTGGTATCTGCGCGAGGTCAAGACCGACGGCCGCGCCGCGGCCAACGTCGTCATCCAGCCCCTGGCTACCCTCGGCGACTGAACCGCGGGGGCCAACCACCCGCGACGACCAACCCTCGGAGGCCAACCATGACCGAACCCTCACCCAACGGCACCGGCCGTTACACCTTCGACAACTCGACGCACGACGCTGCCCAGCAAGTGCGACTGCTCGCCGAGATCCTCGATGGACACACGACCGACGTTCTCTCCCGGCACGGCGTCAACAGCGGCTGGGCGTGCCTGGACCTCGGCGCCGGAGCCGGCACCATCGCCGCCTGGCTCGCCACCCAGGTCGGCCCGACCGGGCGCGTCGTCGCCGCCGACGAGGACCCGCGCCACATCGAGTGCCACGACCTGGTCGACATCCGTACCGCCGATGTCACCACGATGAACCTCGGCGACAGCGAGTACGACCTGATACATGCCCGGCTGCTCTTCATGCATCTGCCGCAGCGCGAGGAACTCCTACGCCGTGCGGTCGCGGCACTCAGACCGGGCGGCCTGATCGTGGTCTCCGACTGGGACTGCACCCGCCTCGACGACATGTTGCTGCGTGGGCGCGCCGGCCTGGTGGACGCGTTTCGCACCTTCCAGACGACGTTGGTCGGGGTCGCCGCGGCCAACGGCGCGTCCGCGTCGTGGGCGCACACGATCCCGCTCGCCATGGATGCGGCTGGGCTTGTCGAGGTGCACGCCGAGACCCACAACCGGGTCTGGGCAGGCGGCGAAGCCGGCTGCGCGCTGCATGCCAGCAACAGCCACCAGATGCAGACCATGCTGCTCTCGGGCGGGATGACGACCGAGCAGCTCGCTGTCCTGCGTGACGGCATGGCGGACCCGAACACCCTCGCGTGGTCCTACCCGATGGTCACGGCCGTCGGCCGGCGCCCGAGGCACTGACGAGCAAGCCCGAGCCGGAACGGCATCCGAGACCACCACCGGAGGGGTGATGTGCCGTGAGCCAGACCTACGCAGTGACCGCGGTCGACGGTGTGGCCTTCGGGCTGCTGCTGTTCGTGGTGGCCTCCGGTCTGGCGCTGATCTTCGGCGTCATGGAAGTGCTGAACCTGGCTCACGGCACGCTCTACCTGCTCGGCGCCTACCTCACGTATCTGACCAGTGACGGCAGCCTGCTCGGTCTCGCCGTCGCCGTGGCGGTCGGCCTGCTCGCCGGGGCGGTCGCCGGTGCCGTCCTCGCGACTGGGATGCAGCCCCTGACCGGCCGCGGGCACCTCGACCAGGCGCTGGCGACCATCGGCGTGGCGTTCATCGCCGCCGACATCTTCAACTCCGCCTTCGGCCCCAGTCCGCTACCGGCCGACCCACCCACCGCGCTCACCGGCCGGGCGTCGATGTTCGGGCATGGCTACCCCGTCTACCGGCTCGGGTTCATCGGCGTCGCGGCCATCGTCGCCGTCGCCCTGCACCTCGTGATGCGGCACACCACCGCCGGACTACGGCTGCGTGCCTGCGTGTCCGACCCCGGTATGGCCGCTGCGGCCGGCATCCCGGTGGCCCGGGTCCGGCTCGCCGCGATGGCGGTCGGCGGCGCCCTGGCCGTGGGTGCCGGGGCGCTCGGCGCACCCCTGCTCGGGCCGGCGCCAGGCGTCGACACCACGGTGCTCGTCCTGTCCCTGATCGTCGTCGTCCTCGGCGGCGCCGGATCGGTCCCCGCCACCCTCGCTGCCGCTCTGCTCGTCGGGCAAGTGCAGACCATCGGCGTCCTGACCGCGCCCGCACTGGCCCCGTTCGCGCTGTTCAGCGCCTTGCTGCTCGTCCTCGTCATCCGGGGGATGACCTCGGGCCGCACCCTCGGCCGGCCAGCATGAGCACCGCGTCCGAGGCCGCCTCGGCAGTCGTGCCGGTCGCGCCGGCACCGGGCCGCTCCCGCCGGCTCGGCGACCGCCGTGCCGTCGGCGCCGCAACGGTCGCCGCGGCCGGGCTGCTGCCACTCGTCGCGGATGCGTACACCGTCACGATCGCCGCGACCGCCCTGGTGTTCGCCGTGCTCACGATGAGTACCCAACTGCTCGTCGGTGTCGCTGGACTGCCCGCGTTCGGCCAGGCGGCATACCTCGGTGTCGGGGCGTACACGGCCGCACTGCTCGCCCAAGCCGGCACCACCGCCGGGCCGGTGCAGCTCGCCGCTGCCGCCGCAGCCGGCGCACTCGTAGCCGCGGCCACTGCTCCGCTGGTTCTGCGCACCCGCGCCACCGCGTTCCTCATGACCACCTTTGCCGTGCAGTCGCTGGTCGCGACGGTCGCCGCACAGTGGCAACCGGTCACCGGCGGGGATGACGGCCTACACACCCCCGCGGTGACCCCCTGGCCCGGACTCAGCGCGTTGACCGGTGCCGCGTCGGTGTATTGGTACACGCTCATATGCTTCGTGGTGCTGGCGGCCGTCGTCGCGGTCCTGGTGCGGTCCCGGCTCGGTCTGGTGCTGCGCGGGTGTGCAGACCACGAATCGCGCATGGCCGCCCTCGGGTACCCCGTCACCCGGCACCTGGCCATCGGGTACACCGCCGCAGGTGGCCTCGCTGGGGCCGGCGGAGCCCTACTGATCGCGGTCAACCGGTACGTCTCCCCAGCAGACCTGGGTTTCGAGGTGGCTGCCCTGGCACTGTTGGCCGCCGCGATCGGTGCCGGCTCCCTGGCCGGCTCGATGGTCGGCGCGGTCGTCGTCATCGCGGTGCGCGACCTGGTCGGGCCGTTCAGCGGTGGGCACAGCCACGCCTTGCTCGGCGTGCTGTTCCTCACCGTGGCGTACGGCCGGCCGCTCGCCCAGGCAGCGCTCGCCCGCCGTCGTGAGCAGACCACGAGGTCACCGTGACCCTGCTGCGTCTCGACCGGGTCTCCCGCCACTACGGCGGCCTGCACGCGCTGCATCCCCTCACACTCGACATCGACGCCGGGAGCCGGCACGCCGTCATCGGCGCCAACGGTGCCGGCAAGTCCACGCTGTTCCACCTCATCGCCGGTACCGTCCGGCCCACCACCGGCCGGGTCATCCTCGGCGGCCACGACATCACCCGGCTGGGTCCGTCTGCGCGCGCCCGCCGCGGAGTGAGCCGCACCTGGCAGCACCCCGCGGTGTTCGACCGGCTTCCCGCGGTCGCCAATGTCGCCCTGGCCATGATCCGGCACACCGACCCGGGATGGCGGCCCCGGCTGCATCGATGCCGTCAGTCGTCGGCGCGGGCCCGTTCTGCGCTTGCCGCCGCCGGGATGACATCCCACGCGGACACCCCGGCTGGTGCGCTGCCTTACGGGCTGCGACGGCGCCTCGAACTCACGGTCGCTCTCGCCGCTCAGCCTCGGCTGCTGCTGCTCGACGAACCGTCCGCCGGGCTGGACCCCGCCACGGTCGACCACCTGGCCGCCATCATCCGCGCCATCCCCGACACCGTCACGGTCCTGCTCATCGACCATCGCCTCGACCTGGTGTTCGCGGTCGCCGACACCGTGACGGTCCTGCATCACGGCGAGCACCTCGGTACCGGTACGCCCAGCACCATCCGCGACCGCCCGGATGTCCGGGCCCAGTACCTCGCGCCGACGACCCCGACCACCAGCAGCCGGGCACCGGCAGCGCCCCGACCGGGCTCCAGCGGCGCCACCCCACTGCTGCGGGTTCGCGGTCTGCGCGCCGGCTACGGCGGCGCTCCGGTGCTGCGTTCCCTCGACATCGACGTATCCGACGGTGCGGTGGTCGCCCTTCTCGGCCGGAACGGTGCCGGCAAGACCACCCTGCTCAACACCCTCGCCGGGCTACATCCCGCTGCCGCAGGCCTGATCGAGATCGACGGACACCCACTGCCCGACCGGCCACACCGCTGCGCCCGAGCCGGTGTCGCGATCGTGCCGCAAGGACGCCGACTGTTCGACCTCACCGTCGACGAACACCTCCGAGTCGCGACAAGCACGGCACATCGCACCAGCAGCCCTGGCCGGCGATGGAGTCGCGGCGACATCCTCGACCTGCTGCCACCCCTGAAGGTCCGCCTCCGGCATCGCGCGACGCACCTGTCCGGCGGCGAGCAACAGATGCTGGCCATCGCCCAGGCGCTGCTCGCGAACCCACGACTGCTGCTGCTGGACGAACCCAGCGAAGGACTCGCACCCGCCATCGTCGACCACTTGACGCACGCCATCCACCGGGTCGCCGGCGACGGTGTCACCGTGCTCCTGGCCGAACAGAACCTCCCCGTGGCCCTCGGCCTCGCCCACCGGATCGCCGTCCTGGACCGCGGGCGGATCGTCGTCGACACCGAGACGGCAGCACACTCGGCATCCACCCTGCGGCGACAGATCGACAGCGCGCTCGGCGTGCCGACCGCAGACACCACCACCTGAAGGCCGCCGCGCGAATCTCGAGCCGCGCCAGGAAATCCCGATACCCGACCGCACTATCGAGGTACCGCGCTGTCCGGCCAGCGGGCTCAGCCCAGCAGCGGATGACGCTGGATGATCTCGTGGCGGCCAGGGCCGACGCCGACCGCCGACACCCGCGCCCCGACGAGTTCCTCGACGCGCAGCACGTAGCGCTGCGCGGCGTCCGGAAGGTCCTCGAAGGTGCGGCAGCCAGAAATGTCCTCCCACCACCCGTCGAGCAACTCGTACACCGGCACTGCATGGTGAAAGTCGCTCTGCGACAACGGCATCTCGTCGTGCCGCACCCCATCGACCTCATAGGCGACACACACCGGCACCTTCTCGAACCCGGTGAGCACGTCGAGCTTGGTGACCACGAAGTCGGTGACTCCGTTCACCCGCGAGGCATACCGGCCGATGACGGTGTCCATCCACCCGCAGCGCCGCGGGCGCCCGGTCGTCGTGCCGTACTCGGCTCCGGTCTTGCGCAGCGCCGCACCGTCGTCGTCGTGCAACTCGGTGGGGAACGGACCCTCCCCGACCCGGGTCGTGTACGCCTTGAGCACGGCGATCACCCGGGACACCCGCGTCGGCGGGATTCCAGACCCGGTGCACGCCCCGCCGGCCGTCGCTGACGACGACGTGACGAACGGGTACGTG
The DNA here is from genome assembly GCA_051650465.1 of Dermatophilaceae bacterium. Lineage (GTDB taxonomy): Bacteria > Actinomycetota > Actinomycetes > Actinomycetales > Dermatophilaceae > JBOFLG01. The sequence goes on from JBOFJB010000163.1 coordinate 16,807, forward strand.
CCGTGGTCGACGTCGAGCAGCGTCGCCTGACCCGCCTCGAGCAGCACGTTCGACCCGGCATCGAGCGCCCGCTCGAGCACCAGCGAGGTGTCGGCCACCATCGGCCGCAGCCGCTCGACATACCCGAGCAACTCCTCGACGACCCGCTCCACCTCTGCTGCCCGGGTGTTGTAGATCTTGACGAGTATCTGGTTCTTGACGTCGAGCGCCGCCCCGACCTTCTGCCGCAGGATGCCCTCGTCAAACAGGTCCTGCACCCGGATGCCGATCCGGTTCATCTTGTCGGCGTAGGTCGGCCCGATCCCGCGCCCGGTCGTGCCGATCCGCCGCTTCCCGAGGAACCGCTCGGTCACTTTGTCGAGGGTGCGGTTGTACGAGGGGATGACGTGCGCACTCCCGGAGACCACGAGCCGCGAGGTGTCGACCCCGCGCGCCGCGAGTCCGTCGAGTTCGCCGAACAGCACCTCGAGGTCGACGACCACACCGTTGCCGATGACGGGCGTCACGGTCGGGGTGAGGATGCCGGACGGCAGCAGGTGCAGTGCGTACGTCTCCCGCGTTCCGTCGTCGCCTTCGATGACTACCGTGTGCCCGGCGTTGTTCCCTCCGTTGAACTTGACGACGTATTCGACATCGCCGCCCATGAGGTCGGTCGCCTTGCCCTTACCCTCGTCGCCCCATTGGGCGCCGACCAGCACGATCGCCGGCATTCGCGCTCCCCTTTCGTTGGTCAGCGCGCCCACCCTACCGAGGGGCGATGCGCTGCTCGTCGCCGGCGCTGCGCGACCCGGCACCGGAAAGCCCCGCGGCGAGTGGGCCGGCACCGGGCCGGCCAGCACCTGGCAGCTTGGCGGCACGGTGCTCGACAGCGGGGCTCTGCCGACCTCGGGCGAGGGCCGAACCCAGCTGGAATCGGGTGCTGACGCCGTTCGCCGCCATCAGCGTGGCGACTCGTCGGCGCACAGTGCGAAGACTCACCCCGAGGTGGCGCGCGATGGCCTCGTCCTTCATCCCGAGGTCGAGGAGTTCGACCAACGGAGGGTCCCCACCGGACACGGTGGGGACCGGGATCGCCTGCGTCCAGGCGATGTCGAAGTAGGCGGTGTAGAGCCGGATGACGAGCGGGTCGCGGATGACTGCGTAGCCGCCATCCGGGTCGTCCCACCCGGCGAGCGCGACGACGGCGGTGTCGCCGAAGACGACGAACTCGGTCTCGGTGTGCGGCACCAGCCGCTGCTCCTCACCGACCCCGGCCCAGGTCGCCATCCAGCTGGTCCCGATCGGGCTCGACAGCGCGCTGGCGGGGTAGATGGCGCGCTGCGGGTGGCCACGGCGGATGCGCTCGCGGTTGGCTCGGGCGGTGCCTTCCTCGAACATCGGGCCCTGGCCGATGATGAGCACCAGGCAGCGCACAAAGCCGGTGCTCTCGGTGAGCAACTGGGACACCACCGACGGAGTCAGCGACTCACCGAGCGGTTCGCTGATCGGTTCGACCGCGCCGAGCGATGCGTTGGTGAGGCGAGCGAGCACGTCCTTGATCTCGCCGAGTTCCCGACGACGGTCGTCGATGCGCGCTTCTTCGCGGCGCAACTGCCCCTCGAGCGCGAGGAGCGCACCGCCATCGAAAGCCGAGGTCGTGCTCACACCCGCTCGCTCCCTGCCGTCGGAGGTGGCCGCTTCATGCCACTGGCACCTGATTGTCGCACGGTTGCGTCGCGTTCAGGGGACGATGGAGGCGCACGACCTGGCACGCGGTCGACCTGGCGCAGCGCTTCTTGGCGAGAGGGGAGCGACGCACAGGTGCTCGACCCCCGGTGAGTGCGCAGGAGGGCCCGGATGCCTGCCGTCCGGGCCCTCCGTCAGTTCCCGGGGTCGATGCACTGATGTCGATGCGCCGGCCTGCACTGGAGAGATCGGCCGGGCCCTCCCCGGCCAGCACACCGCACGACAACGGTGAACGCCATCACCGTCGAGAAACGGCACGGTTCGTGCTGCCCACGGCCCCCACCACAGGCCCGGCCTGTCCGGTCGAGCGCGCCCCTCCGGCCCGGTCGCCCCTATCGGCCGAGTTCGCGCGCGCCCGACGGGCTCGACGCGCGCAACATCTCCGCGCAGCGGTGCTGCTCGTCATCCTCTCCGATCGCACCGGCCGCACCGGCCAAGGCGGCGAGAGCACGCAGGAAGCCACGGTTCGGCTCGTGTTCCCACGGCACCGGACCCTGCCCGCGCCACCCGCTGCGACGCAGTGCATCAAGCCCGCGGTGGTACCCGGTTCGGGCGTAGGCGTAGGCCTGGACGGCCCGGTCGTCGGCGAGCGCGCCCTCGGCGAGCACCGCCCAGGCGAGCGACGACGCCGGATGGCGCGCAGCAACCTGCTCCGGTGTCGTGCCGTC